>NZ_JBFAPG010000093.1:0-16090 GCF_040675595.1 Micromonospora sp. NPDC049580 | reverse complement strand
CCGGGGGGTACCTCCGGCTGGTCGGCGCCGAGCCGGGCTCGGCGCCGCGCACGGTGGCCGACGCGATGCGGGCGCACCCGGAGATCGTCGGTGGCACCCAGGCCGACGACACCCGGCTGATGCGCGGTGTCCCGGGCCTGCTGGCCAAGGTCGGCGCCGAGGGCGTGTTCGCGGTGGGGCTGCCGGGCGTCGGCGCGGTGGCTCTGAAGATCGACGATGGAGCCGACCGGGCCCGGATGCCGGTGCTGGTCTCCGCGCTGCGCCGGCTCGGTGTGGACGCGCCGGTGCTGGCCGAGTACGCCGAGGTGCCGCTCTTCGGCGGTGGCGTTCCGGTCGGGGCGGTCCGCCCGCTCTGGTGACACCACCGGTCCACCGGTCGGCGATCCGGCTGCCCGGCACGGCGGCCAACGCCTGATCGAGCGCTATACCTCACAGGCATGAATATGACTCTGAGGTATAGCGCTCGTCGTGGCGTCAGCCCCGTCGTTGGCGGCGGGTCTGCTGGCGGCCGGGGGTGCGGGGCCGTCGGCGGCCCCTTGGCGTCGCTGGCCGAGGGGCGGTCAGGGCTGTGCGCGCCGCGCGGTCAGGGCGGCGCGCGCCGCCGGTCAGCTCAGGAAGTCGAGCAGGGCGGCGTTGACGGGCTCCGGACGCTCCAGCGGCAACAGGTGTGCGGCATCCGGCACATCCGGCAGCCGTACCGCGCCGGGGACCTCGGCGGCGATCCGGTCGGCGAGGCGGCTGATGTCCGGTACGTCGGCGGCGCCGGCGGTGACCAGGACGGGCACCCGCAGCTCGCTGAGGCGGCCGATCGCCGGAGGCGTCAGCTCGCCCACCTCCACCGCGCCGAGCGCGAGCTCGGCGGCCAGGGCGCGCTGGTCCATCTCCTGCGCGAACGCCAGCAGTTCGGGGTCGACGTCGGCCGGCTGGCGGCCGGGCCCGACCACCCAGAACCGCACCTCGCCGGCCGCCCCGGCGACGAAGTCGTCCGGGTCGACCTCGCCGACCAGGTCGTCCCAGAGGTCGTTGGCCTCGTCGGACCACTCGTTGCCGGAGAGCGCCGTGTCGAAGAGGGCGAGCGCGCTCACCCGGTCCGGGTGCGCGAGCGCGGTGTCGACGGCGACCGATCCACCGAAGGAGCAGCCGACCAGCGCGGCCCGGGGCAGGTCGAGGGCGTCCAGCAGGCCGGCCACGTCGTCGTGGTGCGCGAACGGCGTCGGGGGCAGCTCGGAGTCGCCGTACCCGCGCAGGTCCGGGACGATCACCCGGTGCCGGGCGGCGAGCGCGGGCACGACGCCCCGCCACATCCGCCGGTCCGCGATGCCGGCGTGCAGCAGCACGACGGGCGAACCGCTGCCGACCTCGTCGTACGAGAGAAGTGCTCCGTTGACTGTGATCTTGTGCACCAACGGACCGTACGGATCCGGCGAGCGGCGCGCAAACGTGATGCTGAGACCTTGCTAACTTTGGCAAGCATTTCGCTTGCAAGAGCTAGCAGGCGGCATTAGCGTCGTGTCCATGGCCACACCCAAGGACCTTCCCGACGTCGGCGGGTTCATCCGCGATCTGCGGCGCAACGCCAAGATCTCGCTGCGTCAGCTCGCCGAGCAGGCGGGGGTCAGCAACCCGTACCTCAGCCAGATCGAGCGCGGGCTGCGCAAGCCCAGCGCCGAGGTGCTCCAGCAACTGGCCAGCGCGCTGCGGGTCTCGACCCCGGCGATGTACCTGCGGGCCGGGCTGCTCGACGACAAGGAGGGCCACGGGGTGCTCGCCGCCATCGCGGTGGACCCCGACCTCACGATGGCCCAGAAGCAGTCGCTCAGCCAGATCTACGAGACGTTCCGCCGGGAGAACGCCCGCCTCGCCGAGGCCCAGGCCGCCGCCGAAGGCCCGGCCGCCGAGAGCCCGGCCGCCGAAGGTTCGGCCGCCGCGGGCCCGGCCAGCGGGAACCCGGATGTCGCCGGCAGCGGCGGAGTGACCGGGGCGACCATCCCGACCGACGTCGCCGACGAGCCGGCCGACGTGGCCAACCTGGCCGCCACCGGCCCCACCACCGCGGGCGGCACCCCGACCGAGGCCGTGCTCGAGTCGGTCGCCGTCATCGAGGCGGGCACCGCCCCCGCCCCGGGCAGCAGCACCAGCACCCCCGAGAAGAGCAGCACCAGCACCCCCGAGAAGAAGGCCGCCGGACCGGCGGTCCGCAAGGCCGCCGAGGCGGCCGAGGAGGAGACGTCATGACCGAGCCGAAGACCAACCGCATCCCCGCCCCGATCTACGCCGCCGCCGGTGCCGCCGAGTTGGCCCTCGAGCAGTTGCGCAAGCTGCCCGCGGCCGTCGGTCTCCACGGCACCCGGGTCGTCGCCGACCTCGGCGGCCGGGCCGTGCTGACCGGTTTCGAGCTGCGCCAGAAGGCCACCGAGACGCTGCGTACCGCCAACGAGACCGCCGAGACCCTGCGCGGTCGCGCGCAGGCCGAGCTGGACCTGGCCAAGCTGCGCGAGGCGGCTGACCTGACCAAGCTCCGCGAGGCGGCCGACCTGACCAAGCTCCGCGAGGTCGCCGACATCGACAAGTTGCGGACCGCCGCGACCCGCAACGCCGCCGTGGTGATCGCGGGTGCCCAGGCCGCGCAGGAGCGGGCGTACGCCGCGTACGGCGCGCTGGTGGCCCGTGGTGAGCGGGTCGTCGGCGCTGGTGTGCTGGAGGCCGCCGAGACGGTCAACGCCGACATCGAGGCCACCCAGGCCGCGCCCGCCCCGGCCGCGCCGGCTGCCACCGCCCCGGCTGTGACCCCGGCCCCGGCCGAGGTGCCGAGCCCGGCCGAGGTGGCCGAGATCGCCGAGGCCAAGCCGGCCGCCGTCAAGAAGGCTGCCCGGGCGAAGGCCGCGAAGCCGGCCGAGACCCCGTCGGCCAAGCTGCCCCGGGCCACCAAGCGGACCCGCCCGGCGGCCGAGTAGTTCGTCCTGTCGGCGATCCCGACGGCGTCCTTGACGGACGTAGTCGGGGTCGCCGACATAAACTTGCCGGCATGGCCACCGCCGCGCCGATCTTCGCGTTCGAAGTCCGTTACGTGATCGAGCTGATCCTGCTCGTCTTCGCGTTGATCATCCAGGGTGTCGCGTTGGTGCATGCCATCACGCAGCGCTCCGACGCCTTCTCCGCCATCGGGACGCTGCCCAAGGGTGGCTGGATCGCCATCCTGGCGGTCTGCCTCGTGCTGATCCTGCTCAGCCGCGGTCCGATCAGCCTCTTCGGACTGATCGGCATCGCCGCCGCGCTGATCTATCTGCTCGACGTCCGGGTCGGTCTCCGCGACCTCAGTGACGGCAAAGGGTTCTGGTGAGAGGTTTTCGCTGGCCGCCTCCGCCCGACAGCGGCCCCCGCACCTGGGGGCCGGGTCCGGGCGGGCCGCGTACCGGCCGGCCGGCTCTGCCGGAGCCGGAGACGGAGCTGGTCGCCACCCCGCACGGCGTGCAGCTGGAGCGCCTGGTCACCGGCGTCGGTGACCCGGTCACCGTGTTCGCGCACGGGCTGGGCAACGGGATCGCCACCACACGCCCGTTCGGCAGCGGGGTGGCCGGTCGTCGGCTGTTCTTCCAGTTCCGGGGTCACGGTCGCTCCGAGGCGCCGGCCGGCCCGTGGACCTACCTCGACCTGGCCCGCGATCTGCGGGCCATCGCGGATCTGGGCGGCGCCCGCCGGGCGTTCGGGGCGAGCCTCGGCGCGGGCGCACTGTGCCGCCTGCTGGCCGAGAGCCCGGAGCGCTTCGAGAAACTGGTGTTCTTCCTGCCGGCGGTCCTCGACCAGCCCCGCGGTCCGGTCGCCCGGGACCGCATCACCGCCCTGCTGGAGGCCGTCGAGAGCGGCGAGGCGTCGGCGGTCGCCGACGTCGTCGCGCTGGAGCTGCCGGCGGCGGTCCGCAACACGCCGGCCGGCTGGGCGTACCTGCGGCAGCGGCTCGACCAGCTGCTCCGCGACGGTCTGGCCGACGGCCTGGCCACGCTTCCGGAGCAGGCGCCGCTGCAGGACGCGACCGCCCTGGCGGCGGTCACCGCGCCGGCCCTGGTGATCGGCTGCGCGGGCGACGACCTGCACCCGGTCGAGGTCGCCGAGCAGCTCGCCGCCGCGCTGCCCCAGGCCACCCTGCACGTGTACGACCGACCGGGGGTGCTCTGGACGGAACGCGCCGACCTGCGGGAGCGGATCTCCGGCTTCCTCAACGGGTAACGTGGCCTGTCATGGGCGTCACACAGCATGGCCGGACGCACCGGCTGGATCTCGCCGACCCGACCCTGCGTGAGTGGACCTGCACGGTCCTGCACGCCGACCCGGAGCAGGGCATCGTCCTGGACCGCTCGGCGTTCTACCCGGGCGGCGGCGGCCAACCGCCGGATCACGGCGTGTTGCTCTGGCAGGGCGTGCAGACCCGGATCGTCGGCACCCGCAAGGGCGACGACCCGTACCTGATCCCCGCCGAGGGTGACCCGCTGCCGCCGGTCGGCACCGAGGTCGTCGGCGCGGTGGAGGACGAGCGCCGCACCCGTCTGATGCGTACCCACTCTGGCCTGCACGTGCTCTGCGGCGTGGTGTTCCGCGACTTCGGCGCGCTGGTCACGGGCAACTCGATGGAGGTCGGCGAGGCCCGGATGGACTTCAACCTCCCCGAGGTTCCGCCGGACTTCAAGAGCCGGATCGAGGAGCTGGTCAACGCCGAGGTGGCCGCCGACCGCGCGGTCGCCACCCGGGTGCTGCCGCGCACCGAGGCGCTGGCCCTTCCGGACATCATCCGTACCCAGTCCAACCTCATCCCGCCGGACGAGCAGGAGGTCCGGATCGTCGACATCGTCGGACTGGACGTGCAGGCCGACGGCGGCACCCATGTCGCGTCCACCGCCCAGATCGGCAAGGTGCAGGTGGTCAAGGTGGAGAGCAAGGGTCGGGCCAACCGCCGGGTCCGCGTCCGGTTGGTGGACTGACAAATTCGGACGCCGGCTGTCAGGTATCGCTGGCAGCCTCGCAGGCATGACACAACCGCTCGCAGGAAAGATCGGGCTCGTCGCCGGTGCCACGCGGGGCGCCGGTCGTCAGATCGCGGTCCAGTTGGGTGCCGCCGGCGCCACCGTGTACGCCACCGGTCGCAGCAGCCGCGCCGGCCGTTCGGAGATGGACCGGCCGGAGACCATCGAGGAGACCGCCGAGCTGGTCACCGCGGCCGGCGGCACCGGCGTCGCCGTGCAGGTCGACCACCTGGTGCCCGAACAGGTCCGCGACCTGGTCGCCCGGATCGACGCCGAGCAGGGCCGACTCGACGTGCTGGTCAACGACATCTGGGGCGGCGACCCCCTGGTGACCTGGGACAAGCCGGTCTGGGAGCAGCCGCTGGAGGCGGGTTTCCGCACCCTGCGGCTGGCCGTCGACACGCACATCATCACCAGCCACTTCGCCCTGCCGCTGCTGATCCGTCAGCCCGGTGGCCTGGTCGTGGAGATCGGCGACGGCACCAAGGCGTACAACGACGAGAACTACCGCCTCTCGGTCTTCTACGATCTGGCCAAGGTCTCGGTCAACCGGCTCGCCTTCACCCAGGCGCACGAGCTGAAGCCGCACGGCGGCACGGCGGTCGCGCTCACCCCCGGCTGGCTCCGCTCCGAGGCCATGCTGGAGCACTTCGGCGTCACCGAGGAGAACTGGCGCGACGGGGCCGCCACCGACCCGCACTTCCTCATCTCGGAGACGCCAGCCTTCGTCGGCCGCGCGGTGGCCGCGCTCGCCACCGACGAGGAGAAGGCCCGCTGGAACGGCCAGTCCGTCGACGCGGGCACGCTGTCGAAGGTGTACGGCTTCACCGACGTCGACGGCAGCCAGCCGGAGGCCATCCGGTACATCACCGAGGTGGTCGGCGCCGGCAAGCCGGCCGACGTCACCGGCTACCGCTGACTCGCTGAAGGGTCACCTGCGGGCCCGCTGATCTGTGGGCCGGTGTCACGGCACGGCCGGGCCGTCGTAGCGCGCGGCGGCCCGGCGTGCCGCGTCCGCCATCCGTGCGCGCAGCTCCGGCGGGTCGAGCGCCTCCACCTCCGGGCCCAGCGCCAGCAACTGGGCGTACGCGACGCCGACCGACTCGACGGGCAGCCGGGCCACCACCCAGCCCTGCTCGTCGGGCTCGCCCACGGAGGCGACCACCTCGTCGTACACGTAAGGGGCATCGACCAGGCGTCGGAGCTGACGCAGGCCGGCGGGGCTGAGCCGGACGGTCACCTCGGCCCGCAGCATGGTCCGCAGGAATTCCCCGGCCTGCTCCCGCCAGTGCCCGGCCAGGTCGAAGCCCTCGTTGCGCTCGAAGTGCTCCTCGCCCACCTCGACCCCGGTCACGCGGTCCACCCGGTAGGTGCGGACATCCTCGCCGACCCGGCCGACCAGATACCAGACGCCGCTCTTGAGCACCAGGCCGTACGGCTGGACTCGGCGGGTCACCTCCTTCTCGCCGCGTCGGTAGCGCAGATCCACCACCCGGTCGCTCCAGACCGCCCGCGCCAGCTCGGCCAGCCACGGTGGTGGCGGCGTCTCCCGGAACCAGCCCGGCACGTCCAGGTGGAACCGCTGCCCGGTACGGGCCGGCGCGTCGCGCAGGGCGGGTGGCAGCGCGGCGAGCACCTTCAGCTCGGCGGACGCGACCGCGTCGGCGAGCCCCATGTCACCGGCCGGCCCGGGTAGCCCAGCGAGGAAGAGGGCCTCCGCCTCGTCCCGGGTCAGACCGGTCAGCCGGGTGCGGTAGCCGCCGAGCAGGCGGTAACCGCCGGCCCGACCCCGGTCGGCGTAGACCGGCACGCCCGCTGCGGAGAGCGCCAGGACGTCCCGGTAGACGGTCCGCTCGGAAATCTCCAGCTCCCGTGCCAGCTCGCCCGCCGTCATCGATCCGCGCGACTGCAACAGCAGCAGCAGCGAGATCAGTCGGGACGCGCGCACCCGCCCATCCTGCCTCGTGCCGCTCGCCGTCCGGCGAATTCGATCACCTGTCGTTAGGCTGCTCGATCGTGGACGTCAGCAGAATCGCCAGCCCGGTGACCGGGGTCGTCGGACGCTTCCTCCTCGGGGTCAGGCTGCTCCTGCGCGGACTGGGCATGTACGTCCGCAGCCCGAAGCTCATGCTGCTCGGTCTGGTGCCGGCGCTGATCTCCGGCGCGCTCTTCGTGGTCGCGATCGCCACCCTCGTGTACTTCGTGGACGACCTCGCCGCCCTGGTCACCCCGTTCGCCGACGACTGGTCGAGCACCGGCCGCAGCCTGGTCCGGGTGATCGCCGGGCTGGCCTTCATCGGGCTCGGTGGCCTGCTCGCGGTAGTCAGCTTCACCGCGGTCACCCTGGTCATCGGTGACCCGTTCTACGAGAAGATCTCCGAGATGGTGGAGGAGCGGCTCGGCGGCACCCCGGACGCCGTGGACGTGCCGTTCTGGTCGTCACTGCGCCGCAGCCTCGCCGACTCGGTACGCCTGGTGGCCCTCACGGCGCTGGTCGGCATCCCGCTTTTCTTCGCCGGTTTCATTCCGGTGGTCGGCCAGACGGTCGTGCCGGTGATCGGGGCGGCGGTGGGTGGCTGGTTCCTCGCCGTCGAGCTGGTCGGAGCGCCGTTCTACCGACGTGGCATGCGGTTGCCGCAACGCCGGACGATCCTCAAGGCGGACCGGCCCATGGCGCTCGGCTTCGGGGTGGCGGTCTTCCTCTGCTTCCTCATTCCGCTCGGCGCGGTGCTGGTCATGCCGGCCGCGGTCGCCGGTGCCACCCTGCTGGCCCGCCGCTCGTTGGGCCAGTCGATCGAGGAGAGCTGACATGGAGATCACCCTGGTCGAGGGGGACATCACCGCCCAGCGGGTGGATGCCGTCGTCAACGCCGCGAACTCGTCCCTGCTCGGCGGCGGCGGAGTCGACGGTGCCATCCACCGACGCGGCGGGCCAGCCATCCTGGCCGAGTGCCGGGCGCTGCGGGCGTCCCGGTACGGCAGGGGCCTGCCCACCGGCCAGGCGGTGGCAACCACCGCCGGGGAACTGCCCGCCCGTTGGGTGATCCACACCGTCGGCCCGGTCTGGTCGTCCACCGAGGACCGCTCGGCGCTGCTGCGCGACTGTTACGCCAACAGCCTGCGCGTGGCAGACGAGTTGGGCGCGACGACGGTCGCGTTTCCGCTGATCTCCGCCGGCATCTACGGATGGCCGGTCGACGACGCGGTCCGTCAGGCGCTGTCGGTGCTGCGGTCGGCCACTCCGGCGACGGTCACCGAGGCACGCCTGGTGCTCTTCGGCGCGGATACGTACGCGACGGCACGCGAAGTCTTCGACGTCGCGTAGGGCGCGCGCTCCCTCCTTGATCACGTGATGCTGACCAGTTGTCAGAAGCGGGTTCGAACTGGTCACCATCAAGTGATCAAGGATTCGAAGTGCGACGCGCTCGCGCGGCGCTGCCGCGCCCGCCGGTCCCGGCCGGCCCGTCGGCCCTCGCCGGCCCGTCGGTCCCGGCCGGCCCCGGGGACCCGCCGGCCCCCGCGGGTCCGGCCGCAGATCTTGGACAGTTTCCGTTAGCAGGTAACGGAAACTGTCCAAGATCTCGTCGTATCGGTGCGCCATCGCCGGCAGTGGGCATACCGAAAGACCCCCGGTCTACCCGAGGGTCTTGTTGATGTGGCTGCTCAGAGGGCGGCGGTCTTCACCATGTCGACGAAGCCCCGCCAGGTGTGACGGTCGAACCGGAGCGTGCCGCCATCGCGATCCTTCGAGTCGCGGACCGCGACGACGCCCGGCAGGTTGTCCGCGACCTCGACGCAGTCGCCGCCGTTAGAGCTGCTTCGGGTGCTGGTACGCCATTCGGCGCCGGTCAGGTCAGCCATGTTCGTGCCTTCAAGAAGTCGATGGTGTGGCGGCGTGGAAGAGCCACTGATCGCAGCGTATCCCAGATGGCCCAGAGCGGGGCTGTCTCGTTGGTCAGTCGGCCGGCTGCCTGGTCGTCCAGGTATCCCACGTCGCCATCCTCGGTGGTAGCAATGACGAACGGCCCGGCCTGCCCGGCGTGCATGCCCGCGTCAAGCGGTAACACATGAAGGAAGGTGTTAGGCCGCTGCGCCATTTCGATCAGGTGGTCTAGCTGGGGATGCATGATGTCGGGCTCCCCACGGCGCAACGCGCATTCGTCGATGACTGCGATGAAGAGCGGGGGCTTACGCCGGTTAAGGACCGCCGCCTGTCGGCGGAGTCGCGTTTCGACGTAACCCGCAACCTCGTCCGCGTCCAGCAACCCGCTACTGAGGACTAGCGACGCGTACTCCGGTGTCTGTAGCAGACCGGGAATCACAGAAACCTGAAACGCGCGGAGGGCGGTCGCCTGAAGCTCTGTCTCGACCCACGGCCGCAGCCACGCCGGCTCACGGCGCTTTAAAACGTCCGGCCAAATGTCCCCCACATCAAGCCCTAGGACGCTCGCCGCTGCCGCTCGGTGGCGGGGGTGGGGAACTCTGCCCGGCGTGACCCAGCGTGCAACCGTCTTGGGGTCTACTCCCACCCGCTCGGCAAGACTCTCCACAGTCTCGCCCGAGTCCGCCAGTGCAGCCCGTAGCGCCTGATTCACGGTCGCCTCCTACTGGACGTCCCCAACGTCTATTGAACGTATATCTACGGGGTGTAGCCGTCCAGCTCCTCTCGGCAGGGTGTCAGTTGAGCGGCACTGCTGGTGGAGGCGTAGCCCGGCGGCGGTGTCAGCCCGGGGCCGCCTCGTGGGCAAGCACTCAGGGGCGGCCCCTCCTAGCCCACGGAGGGGGAAACATGCCCGCAGCACCAGGACCGACATTCCGGGCCGGCGACCTGCTACGCCTGTCGGCCACCGCGAGCGTGCAGTTCCTGCATCCGATAACCGTGCGGGTCATCCGCGAGTTGGAGTGGGACACGTACGACGGGTGGGTGTGGCTGGACGCGTACGAGCTGGGCGCGCGCGGCGACGCGATCGCCCGGCGTGAGCTCTACGTGCGACGCGAAGGCGTACAACCGCTGAACGTCCGGCCGACCATTCGCCGGCCGACCGCCCGCAAGCCCATCTGCGCCGGATGAGCCCGCGTCCGCGTCCGCATCACCCCGGGCTGCCGCACTGGCGCTGTACCCGCTGCGGTGTCCACTGGCCGTGTTCAGCCGCGCGGTTGTCGCTGCTGTCCCGCTGGCATGGCGACCGGGTCGGGATGCTGCTCATGTTGACCACGCTCGCGTGGGAGGCGTTCGCCGACGCGCTGAAGCTCGGCTTGCGCCCGGACCCCGCGGTGTACGTCGCGCGGTTCCTGGAGTGGACGCGCCCGCGCAGCGACAACCGAGCTGACTGATCAGGTCAGGTCGGCCAGGCAGGCCCACAGGGTCGCCACCGGTCGGTAGCCCAGCCGGGCGTTGATCGCCAGCATCGGCGCGTTGGACTCGTCGTTCGAGGTGTACGCGACCCGTACGCCGGCTTCGGCGGCCCGGTGCAGCGCCGCCGTCTTGGCCAGTCGGGCGAGCCCTCGACCCCGGTACGTCGGGACGGAACAGGTGTAGTCCGACCACATCCGCTCCCCGTCCCGCTTGACCAGGCTGAACGCGGCCACCTCGCCGTCGACCTCGGCGGCGGTGCTGGCGGTCTTGTCCAGTCCGAGGTTGTCCCACACGTCGTACTGCCAGCTCTCGAAGGTGACCGCGTCGACGGGTACGTCACCGGGTTCGTCGACGGCTGCGGCGACGTTCGCCTCGTAGAGCAGGTGCGGGTCCAGCTCGGCGATCGGCCGCAGTCGTACACCCGGAGGCGGCTCGGGCAGCGCGGGCGGCGGGGTCAGGTCCAGCGCCGAGTAGCGCACCTCGCGGCTGGGCGTGAAACCGTGCCGGCGGGCGAAGGGCAGCGAGTCCGCTGCGGCCATGGTGCGTACGCGGCGGACCCCGAGAGGGCGGAGGTGGTCGGTCGCGGCGGTCAACAGCGCCGTCCCGATTCCCCTGCGGCGGTGCTCGGGGTGCACGTGCAGCATGCTGACGTCGCCGAAACCCTGCACCGATGTCGAGGTGTTGGGCTCGGCGGACGTCCAGCCGACCACCTGGCCGTCGACCTCGGCCACGAACGCGGTCCAGCCGTCGATCGGCGGTGGTTCGGCGATCATCTTGCGGGTCGACTCGACCCCACGCACCAGGTACGGGTGGACGTTCGCCCGCAGGGCCACCACGCCCGGGGCGTCGTCGGGCTGCGCCACACGGATGCGCATCTCAGGCCCCCGTCCGTACGGCGGCGACGGCCTCGACCTCGACGAGCTGGTCGGTGTAGCCGAGCACGGCCACACCCAGCAGGGTGCTGGGCGGATCGTGGTCGCCGAAGAAGTCCCGGACCACCTCCCAGACGGTCACCAGGTCGGCCTGCCGCGACGATGCCACGTACACGGTGGTCTTGACGACGTCGGTGAGCCGCGCGTCGGCCGCGCCGAGGGCGGTCTCCATGTTCGCCAGCACCTGCCGGGCCTGCGCGGCATGGTCACCCGGCGCGACGGTGCGGCCCTCGGCGTCCAGCGGGCACGCCCCGGCGGTGAACACCAGGCGGGCGGGCGGCTCGACGGTGGCCGCGTACGCGTACTCGGCGACGTCGGAGAGAGCGGGCACGTGCAGCAACGCGACAGGATCCGGCATGCCGGCGAGGCTAACGACGATCGCGCACGGTGGCGACGCATTAACGCGCCGGGCAGCAACTTCAGGGTTGTTGCTGCCTCCCGACGCCGGGAAGCAGCAACAACACCGAAGTTGTGCGGATCTTGAAAGCGGATCTTGAGAGCGAGACGGGTCAGGCCGACGCGCGGATGATCAGCTCGGTATCGAGCATGACGGCCGGTTCGATCGCTTCGCCGGCCGCCAGCCGGAGCAGTTGCCGGGTCATCCGTCGGCCGAGTTCCACGATCGGTTGCCGGACGGTCGTCAGCGGCGGCTCGGTGTAGGCGGCGGTTTCGATGTCGTCGAAGCCGATCACCGCGACGTCCTCCGGCACCCGCCGGCCGGCCGCCCGCAGCGTGCGCAGGGCGGCATGTGCCATCAGGTCGGAGGCGGCGAACACCCCGTCCAGGTCGGGATGGTCGGCGAGCAGGCGGTCCATCGCCGCCGCACCGGACTCCCGGGTGAAGTCGCCGACGGCGATCAGCTCGGGCAGCCCGGCGGCGGCCACCGTCTCCCGGTAGCCGATCAGCCGTTCGATCCCGGCAACCATGTCCTGCGGGCCGGCGATGGTGGCGATCCGCCGGCGACCACCGTCGATCATGTGTCGGACGGCGGCGGTGACCCCGCCGACGTGGTCCACGTCGACGTACGGCACGGGTACGTCGCCGAGCGGCCGGCCGCTGACCACCACGGGGATGCCGAGCCGGGCCAGCGTGCCGGGCAGCGGATCGGCGCCGTGCAGCGAGGCGAAGAGCACTCCGTCGACGTGGCGACCGGTGGTGTACCGCTCGACCCGCTGGTGCCCGGCCGGTGAGCCGGCCAGCATCAGGACCAGTTGCTTGTCGGCGGCCTCCAACTCCTGACTGACGCCCCGGATGATGCCGGGGAAGACCTGGTCGTCGGAGAAGACCCGGGTGGCCGCCTCCGGCATGACCAGGGCGATCGAGTCGGTCCGCTGGGTGACCAGGCTGCGGGCGGCCAGGTTGGGCACGTACCCCAGCTCGGCGACCGCCCGGTTGACGGCCTCCCGGATGGGTTCGGCGACGGTGGTGGAGCCGTTGACGACCCGGGAGACGGTGGCCCGGGACACCCCGGCCCGTGCCGCCACCGCCTCGAGCGTCGGCCGCTGTGCAGTGGTCATCGCGACTCTCCCCCGCTCGTCACAGCCCGTTCCGGGAGATCACCTCCTGGTACCACCGGGCGCTGGCCTTCGGTGTGCGCCGCTGGGTCAGGTAGTCGACGTGCACGATCCCGAACCGCTTGCGGTAACCCTCCGACCACTCGAAGTTGTCCAGGAATGACCATACGAGATACCCGCGCAGATCCACGCCCCGGGAGATCGCCTCGTGCGCCGCCCGCAGGTGCCCGTCGAGGTAGGCGATCCGGTCGTTGTCGATCACCTGTCCCGGCCCGGCCGGCGAGTCGGTGCCCGCCTTGTCGGGGAACGCCGCGCCGTTCTCGGTGATCAGCAGCGGCACACCCGGGTAGTCGGTGGCGATTCGCTCCAACAACCGGGTCAGCCCGGACGGCTCGATCATCCAGCCCATGTCGGTGAGCGGCCCGGCCGGCGGCAGGAAGTGCACCGCGCCCTCGGTGCCCGGGTAGGCGCCGTCGCCGTCGCCGTCGGGGCGGCCGGCGACGTAGGTGGGCGCGTAGTAGTTGATGCCGAGCAGGTCGATCGGGGCGGCGATCAGCTTCTCGTCGCCGTCGCGGATGAACGTCGGCTCGACGATGCGGGCCACGTGCTCGCGTACGTCGTCGGGATAGCCCCCGGCCAGCAGCGGGTCGAGGAAGATCCGGTTGTGCAGGCCGTCGACCAGGCGGACGGCGGCGGCGTCGGCCGCGCTCTGCGGGTCCGCCGGCCGTACATCGGCCGGGTTGACGGTGATGCCGACGCTGCGCGCGCCGGCCGCCCGCAGCGCCCGCGCCGCCAGGCCGTGCCCGAGCAGCAGATGGTGTACGGCGGTGAAGGCCGCCGCGCCGTCCTGCTCGCCCGGCGCGTGCACCCCGTTGCCGTAACCGAGGTAGGCCGAGCACCACGGCTCGTTGAGCGTGGTCCAGACGTCGATCCGGTCGCCGAGGCGGGCGTACACGGCGGTGGCGTACGTGGCGAAGTGCTCGGCGGTGTCCCGGTTGGTCCAGCCGCCCCGGTCTTCCAGGCTCTGCGGCAGGTCCCAGTGGTAGAGGGTGACGATCGGATCGATGCCCCGGGCGAGCAGGGTGTCGGTGAGCCGGTCGTAGAAGTCCAGCCCGCGCGGGTTGACCGGGCCGCTGCCGTCGGGCTGGATCCGGGGCCAGGCGACCGAGAACCGGTACGCCCGCAGGCCCAGCTCGGCCATCAGCGCCACGTCGTCGGCGTATCGGTGGTAGTGGTCGCAGGCGACGTCGCCGGTGTGGCCCTGGTACACCTTGCCTGGCGTACGGCAGAAGGTGTCCCAGATGGACGGGCCGCGACCGTCGTCGCGGGCCGCGCCCTCGATCTGGTACGCGGCGGTGGCCGCACCCCAGAGGAAGTGCTCGGGAAACCGGAGTTCATTCACGCCTTGACCGCACCTTCCATGATCCCGCCGATGATCTGGCGGCCGAACAGCACGAAGACCAGCAGCAGGGGGAGCGTCGCGATGGCCGTCCCGGTGAACACCTGCGACATGTCCTGGTAATACCCGTCGGACAGCGCTCGCAGGGAGAGCTGAACGGTCGGGTTCGCCGGGTCGTTCAGCACAGCGTACGGCCACAGGAAGTCGTTCCAGGTGGTCATGAACGTGAGCAGGCCGAGCACGGCGGCGGCCGGGCGCAGCGCCGGCAGCACCACGTGCCACCAGATCCGCGGGGTGCCGCAGCCGTCCATCCGGGCGGCCTCGATGAGCTCGTCGCTGATGGCCTGGCCGGCGTACTGCCGCATCATGAACACCCCGAAGCCGGTGACCAGCACCGGGACGATCACCGCGGGCAGCCTGTCGTTCCACTGCAACTTGGTCATGAGGAGGTAGAGCGGGATCACGCCGAGCTGCGTCGGCACCATCATCGTCGCGATGATCACCAACAGCAGCGCGTTGCGCCCCCGGAAGCGCAGCTTCGCGAAGGCGAACCCGGCCAGGCTGGAGAAGAACACCACCGAGACGGTCACCGTGGTGGCCACGATCACCGAGTTGATCAGACCGGTGAGGAAGTACGCGTCGGTGTTGTCGAACAGGCGGGCGATGTTCGCGCCCAGGTTGCCGCCCGGTGTGACCGGGGGTGGCAGTTGGCCCATCGCGTCGTTGCTGCGACTGGCGACGACGAACATCCACCAGATCGGGAAGATCGACAGAACGGCGGCGAACATCAGGGCCAGGTAGGTGAGCGGGCTCGCCCGCCAGAGGCGGCTCATCGGGTTGCTCCTTTGCGAGGGCCGGCCCCGCCGCCGAGTCGGCGCAGGATCAGCACGTTGACCGCCGCGACGATCGCGATGAGCGCGAAGAGGAGCCACGCCACCGCCGAGCCGTAACCGAAGTTGTAGTGCGGCGCGAAGGCGTTCTCGAACATGTACATGGTCAGGGTCTGCGACTCGCGCAGCGGCCCGCCGCGGATCGGGTTGGTGCCGGAGTTGAACATCCGGGGCTCGGTGAAGAGTTGCAGGCCGCCGATGGTGGCGATGATCGTGCAGAAGATGATCGTCGGTTTGAGCAGTGGCACGGTGACCGACCAGAACTGCCGGGCGCGGTTGGCGCCGTCGATCGCCGCCGCCTCGTACAGGTCGCGGGGGATGGCCTGCATCGCGGCCAGGAGGATCAGCGCGTTGTAGCCGGTCCACCGCCAGTCGACCATGGCGGAGATGGCCACCCAGGAGGCGACCCGGTTGGACTTCCACTCGATCGCGTCCATCCCGACCAGGTCGAGCAGCCAGTTGATCATGCCGAACTCGCGGCCGAAGAGCACCCCGAAGACGATCGCCACGGCGGCGGTGGAGGTGACGTTGGGGACGAGCACCGCCATCCGCCAGCCCGTACGCGCCCGCAGCCCTCGATTCAGGAGGTTGGCCAACCAGAGCGCGGCGAGCAGCTGCGGCACCGTGGAGATGACGAAGATGCCCATCGTGTTGACCAGCGCGTGCCAGAAGTCGGCGTCGGCGAGCAGCCGGGTGTAGTTCTCCGCGCCGACGAACGGGTGGTCGGTGCCGAGCAGGTCCCAGTCGTGCAGCGAGACCCAGAAGGTGTACGCCAGCGGATACGCCCCGAAGACTCCGAAGATCAGGAAGAACGGGGCGATGAAGAGGTACGGCGAGAAGCGGGTGTCGAGCCGGCTGAGCCGACCCGACGATCGGCGTTGGTGCCCGGCTGCCGGTGCGACCGGCGGTCGGGCGTCGAGCTGGACGGTCATGCCCGGGGACTCCTTTCCGTCGTGCGGGCGGGATCCCGGGTCCCGGAGCCCG
>NZ_JBFAPG010000092.1:0-16284 GCF_040675595.1 Micromonospora sp. NPDC049580 | reverse complement strand
GCGGCCGCCGGCTGCCTCCCCCGCGCCGCGCGTCGCCGCCCGGACCGCCCCGCCGCCTGCGCCGGAGGAGCGGCTGCGGCCGCGGGCGGCGGCCGCGCGGCCGCAGACCGCCACCGGACCGACGAGCGTGAACACGTCCGGCACCCGGGCGAGATCCACGTGCAGCCGCCACGGCCCACTGCGTCCCAGCACCAGCGGCAGCACCGCCGGCGGCGCCACCTCCCCCGGACCCAACCAGGCGTACGGCGGCGCGCCGCGCCCGGCCGCCACGCCGACCAGCCGGACCCGGGCCGGGCCGACGTCGGTGTCCAGGTCGGCGGTGAGGTACGGCGCCTCGTCCCCGGCCGGCAGCGGCGGGCGCGGCACATCCGTCGAGGCCTCCATCCGGGCCGGCGTGCCGGCCGGACGCGCCACGTCCGCCTCCGCCGGCGTGGCGCGCCGCTCGTTGTCGGAGGCCTGGACGACCCGTCCGCCCACCGATCGTCCGGTCGCGGCGGAGGGCCCAGGCGACTCGGCTACGGAGGCCGGCCGGGTTCGCGTGGCCACGGACGACGCCTCCACCGGGGACGGCTGCGGCGCCTCGTTCGCCGGGCCGGACGCCGTCGTGTCGTCCTGAAGGAATGAGGTGGCTGCTCCGTCCGTCGAGGACGGCGCGTTCGCGGGAAGCCCGTCCGGTGTCGCGGGCATGTCCGTGGCCGGCGCGGCAAGCGGCGCCCTCGCGGCGTCGGCGGGAGCGGGCGTGTGGTGCCGCTCAGGCGGCCACGGCCCGTCGTCGCCGGCCACCGGCAGGCCACGACCGGAGCGGCCCGGTCGCAGCAGCACGATCGCCGCCACCGCGAGCAGCACCGACAGGACGCCCGCGCCGACCCGGATCACCAGCGGGTCGAGGCCGGCCGGGGTCGTGGGTTCCTGCCGCCGGGGCGCGGCGACCTCCGTGGTGGCCGGAGGCCGGGCGGGCGCGGACGGCGGCACACTGCTCGGCGCGGCCGTGATACGGGGCGGCGCGGCCGTGGTGGGCGCCGGGGCGGACCGCTGGGCGGGCGGCGTCCTGGTCACCGGCGGGGTGGGGCGGGCCCGGGGCCGGGGCAGCGGGCCGATGCGTACCCCCTGGCCCTTGGCGTCCGGGGGCAGGACGAGCACCCAGCCCGGGTTGAGCACCAGGCCGTCGGTGAACGTCTCACCATCCGGCTGGGCCCGACCGGTGTTGAGGTCAACGATCTCCCGGTACCGGTTGCCGTTGCCGAGCGTACGCAACGCTATGGCATAAAGGTATTCCCGTTGCCCGTCGACCGGCGGGCCGACCACGTAGTACCGACCGGTCTCCGTCGGCGCGGCATGCGCCGGACCGGTCGGCACCAGCCAGATCCCGACCAGCACCAGCACCGCCTGAACGGCCCACCGCATCCGCACCCGTCGCCCTCCCTCTCCACCGACACCTCATCCTGCCGTCCCGGCTCACTACGGACCTGGCCGCCGGCGGTTCAACGGTGATCGCGCCCGGGCCGGCGGGCCGCCGTCACGGGGAGGTAGAGAAGCAGGTATCAACCCGAGCCAGCGACTGTTCACCGTCTGGCCCACGATCCTCGACCGTCTTCTCCCCGGAGCCCGGCACGTCCCAGGACCAGGTAAGGACAGGTCTTTCCGGCGCGACGAGGCGGACCTCGACAAGGCGCTGCTGCCCAAGCGGCCGGATGTGGCGCTCTGGCCAGGCCGGGAGTGGTTGCGCGGCCTGAGTCGGTGGTTGGACGCGTACGCCCCGCGCCCCAGCCTCTGCGATCGACTCATCTTGTGTCTGGGCTCCATGAGGCTGACTTTCACTCCCGCCGGGGCAGTCCAGCAGCGGTTTCGGGCACGGTGACATCCGGCGCGCTGGACACAGACGAGATCAGCGATGATGACAGGTCGGGCAGGTTCGCTTCGGACGATCAACAAGGCGTAGAGGAAGATCGAGGATCATCCGAGCTGTCATGCCCGTCCTGCTACCACCAGTCTCGGCCGGGTTCGGCGAGCGTGCGCTGCTGGGTTGGTCGGCGGCGGAGCATCGGTGGTCCGGCGCTTGCTGACGGTGGCCAGCCACGTCCCCGGGTGGCCGGCACACCGTCGCGAACGATCCCGCGATGCAGGCGACGACCCACCCGGCCAGGCAGGTCCGACCTACGCGAGGAGGTGGGCTCCTGCGGGGTTGCCCTCAGTCGTGAGGGCTGAGGAAGTCGGTGATGAGGGTAGCGAGCTCCTGTGGGCGTTCGGCGACCATCGCGTGGCTGGCGCCGGCGAGGTGGCGCACCCGCAGTGACGGGTTGTCCACAGTGGCAAGTCGTTCGGCGGTGATCTTGCGATATGCCTCGTACAGGCTGTGGAACGGCTGTTGTTCGGGTAGGTCCTCGGTGGCGAGGACGAGCAGCAGCGGGCAGCGGGCGTCGCGGTAGGCGGGCATCAGGTTGAGGGAGTTCATGGCGTCCCGGAGCTGCCGGGTGAGGTCCGGGGTGGGCCGCAGCTGGCTGCGGCCGTCGTCGCCGGGCGCGAGGTTGCGTTCGAAGGCCGCCACCCAGTCGTCGGGTGTGGCGCCGTAGCGCTGGGCCATGGCCCGCTGCCCCGCGAGCATGGCGGCGACCTGGTCGGCGGTTAGCGGTTCGGCCAGCATCGCGGCCATCTCGTCGAAGACGGCCCGCAGCTTGGCCAGCTCGGTCTCGGCCTGCTCCGAATCCAGCCCGGCGAGCTGGTCCGGACGGTTTAACGGCGGATTGCCGTCGAGGCTGACGGCACCGGGGCACTCCGGGTGACGCTGCGCCCAGAGGGTGGCGAGCATGCCGCCGAGGGAGACGCCGACCACCGCTGGGGAGGTGAGGCCGAGGTGGTCGGTGACGGCGGCCAGGTCGGCCAGTACGTCGTCCCAGCGCCACGGGCCGTCTCCGGACTGGCCGTGACCGCGCAGGTCGACGGTGACCACTCGGTGGGTCGGGCGTAGGTGCTCGGCGAGGGTGGTCATCTGGGCGAGGTTGCCGCCGGCGCCGTGCAGGAGCAGCAGCGGTTGTCCGGGTCCGCCGAAGTCGCTGATCGCGATGGGCACGGTCCGGGAGTGGATGATGCTCTCAGGCACGTCGGGTTCCTTCCTTGAGCAGTCGGTCGCGTACGGAGGCGCAGCGCACGCCGCCTTCGGGGTGGCGGGCGAGCTTGTCGCGGGTGACCAGGTCGTGGACGCCCTGGCGGGTGATGCCGAGCATGGCGCCGGCCACCGTGTACGACACGGATTCGGCGGTCGGGTGGCCGACCCGTCGCGCGACGGCCCGGCCGAGAGGGCTGCGCCACCAGTCGTTGGGTGGGTCGAACGGTCCGTCCCCCGGGTAGAGGGTGGAGATCGCTCGCATGACCACGCTGACGGCGGCCCGGTCGTCGCCGCTGACGATCGTGGTGGCCCAGGATCGGGCCCGCTCCCGGATGACGGCGCGCAGCGGGTCGATGACGTCGTGGCCGTCGACCAGGATTTCGAGGGGGTCGAGCAAGCGGATGTCGATCAATCGGATGAGATGCTCGGTCAGTTCCTCGTGGGTTGGCGACATGCTGCCTCCTCCGCTACTTGACACCCATCGTCAAGCACTTAACGTTGAGCGTCAAGCACGATGGCGTGGGCACGGTGGGCGGTACGGTCGATCGGCGCCCGGGCAACAACGGCGTTAGCGCTACGTGGGACCGCAGGAGATCGCGGCGGTGGCGCTGCGCGGCGGCGCGGGCCGGCCAGCGCGGGCTCGCCTCACTGTGGACAGATCAACAGGCTTAGGAACCTTGATGACCTTCTCAACCGGTCATGCCCGCCCTGCTCCACCAAGAAGGACGCGCCTACACCAACCCCATCAAGCCGGACACGCCACGACTTTGCCGGGGCCCTGGGTCCTACTTCGACCGCTTGCGGCGTCCGGGCCCACCGCGGTGATCCGGCGAACACGGCGGTGCCCACTGCGGCAGCGTCGACGTGGATGTGGACGCGGCCGGCCGTGCGAGTGTCACCCTCCTTCGCATGACACGACTGTAGGCGTCGAACAGGGTCGACCACAGACCCCAGGCCGTCGTCCGGGTCGACCACTGCACCCGGCTGGTGGCAATGCACACTGGAGTTATGTTGACATTCGTGGCGGCCATTGCGGCGTTCGCTGGCGGCGCGATAGCCGGCGTCATCGCCGACGCCGTGGTGGACAAAGCCCATCGCATGAGACGCTACGTGGCCGCGTTGATCGTGGCTCTCGTTGTCTTCGGCGGTATTCAGGCGGTAGCGCAGCTCCGGTCCCAACCGGATGCCGGCACTCCCCCCCAGGACGCGGGTCGGGCGATCCCACGGGGATCGACCACCCCACCTGCCAGCGCGACATCGACGCAGGCGACGCCATCTACGCCGGCGACCACGGAACCACCTCCGGTGATGGCTACCTCCCTGCTCGACTTGCCCGCCGTCGACGGAGACACCAACAGCAGCATCGACCTCGACGAGCCCGGCACGGTGGAAATCAACGGCACGGCGTACGGCCACGCACTCATCTATCAATGCTCGCTCTACTGCGACGGATCTTCTCCGCAAGTACGCGAGGTGACTCTGGGTAAGAAATTCAGCCGATTCAGAACCACGGCGGCCGTCCTGGACACCAGCACCGGCAAGTACCGAATCGACATCACGCTGGACCGGCACCCGCCCAAGACGTATACCATCACGCCCGGGAACCCCGCATCGATCAACATCAGCGTGGCCGGCATCTCGCGATTGCGGATCCAGTTGTACGCCCCGGGAAAACTAAAAAGCCCGTTACAGGCGGGCATCGACGTCGCTGGCGGCAATAACGGCGGCGGTCTGCCCGGCATCGGCCTCGGCGACCCGATTCTGCTCCCCTGAGCGCACCTACCGGGTACCCGGCGGCCCGACGTTCCGGCCGCCGTGGGCGAGCAGACCTGGTAGGCCCCTCAGCGCACGCTCGTGGCCGACGAGACGCATTACCCTCTGGGTCGTATCCCGGCGCTATGGCTACCTCTCGGGGGTCTCCCAGACCGTCACGTCGGCCAGATACGTGCCGCTCGCCCGGTCGAACTTCTTGACGGCGAGGTAGGCGAGTCGATCCGCCGCCGTCCTGACGCAGAAGCGGCTGTCGTCGGCGATCGGGAGCGTTTCGTTCCCCTGCGTGGAGATGAGGTCGGCGCACTGCTGGCGGGTGGGCCGCGGCGCTTCCTGCCAGGCGGCGATGCTGGGCTTCGTGGTGAAGAAGCCGCCGTTGAGGCCGTAGAGCACGTTTTCCGAGGTGCCGTAGTTGACCCAGACGCTCGCCTTGTCGTTGCCGCTCAGCACCTGGGCCGGGACCGAGTCGAGGTCGACAAAGGTCATCCGCACCGGATGCGCCCAGCGAACCTTGTCCGTCGAGGAGGAAGGTGCCCCACCCGGATCGGAGGGAGCGGAGCTTCCGCTGACGGTTCCCCCTCTGGGACCGGCCGGCAAACCTGCCGACGGGCTAGCGGTGTCCACCTTGGGTGCCGAGGCATTATCCGGAGGGGTGACGAGGGCGAACACAGTAACTTCCCCATGGATCCTCCGGTCTGGCCCGATCGACGGGCGCCAGTGTATCGACCAGGCGCCCCTCGTTGTCCGGCGAACCGGTGCGGCTCGCGGCGACCGTGCGGCCGAAACTCGCTTGCCGCGCACCGTAGGCTCCGGTTCGCCGCCGACGACCTCCTCCTCGTCGTCCACGGTGGTCGCGGACTGGGCGAGCGGATCCTGCGGGCGCACACCGAGGTCCAGAGCGTGGGCCCCACTCCCGATCCCGTCGCCTATCTGGCGATGCACGGCGCCGCCGTACGCTGGGGATCGCTCAACCGGCGGCTGATGACCGCCCGGGTCGCCCACGCACTGTCTGCCGAGCCCACCGAGCCGACCGTCAACCAGTGTCACGACCTGGTCGAAGCTGTAAAGACACACCGAGACGTGCTGCGGTTAGTACTCCAGCCGGGGTTGTTGACCTTGGCTGCGCTGCGGTTGGATGCGATGCGGGACTGAGGGCAGCCGCCGTCGATCATGGATGGTTGTGTGGACTGACCATGATGCAGCGAGAATTGATCAAAAACCGGGAGGACCGCGAGTCGCTGGCCGTGCTGTCCTGGTTCGACTGCAGCCACGACCTGCTCGACCTGGCCCTGCTGGAGGCCGGCGAACTGGAGCAGGCGCGCGCCGTCTGGAGACCGGAGCTGCCTATCCGACCCGACTACTTCTGGCTGCGGTGGGCCTGCGTGCGCGGTGAGGTCGCCGTCCGGCTGGGTGACCGGGAGGTCGCCCGCCGCTCCTACGCCGAACTGGCGCCGTGGCGGGGGTGTTTCGCCGGCCTGGAAACCGGTCCGCTGTCGCTAAGGCCCGTCGACACCACGTTGGCGGCGCTGGCCGACCTGCTCGACGACCCGTTGGCGGCCGATCGGCACCGGCCCGACGGCCTGCGCCTGGAAGGGAGGGTCGGCGCGGTGCCGTGGTCGACGAGAGCGCTACCGGCTGACGACGTCGCCGCGTGGCCCAACGGCGGATCGCCCGAGTCAGCGCTGACTGCTCCGACGGCAGTAGCCGTCGTCCCGACCCGCCGCGGCACTCAGGAGAGCCATCGGTAGCGCCGCTCCGGTCGTCCGGCGGAGCCGTAGCGGAGACCGACGTGCGCCCGGCCAATGTCAGCGAAGTGTTCCAGGTATCGCCGGGCACTGACCCGGGAGATCCCGACGGCGCTGGCGCACTCGGCCGCGGAGAAGGTGTCGGCGTGCTCCTGCAGGGCCCGCTTCACCAGCTCGGCAGTCTCGGCGCTGAGGCCACGGGGCAGCGCCGAGCTGGCAATGTGCGAGCCGCTGCGGGACAGCACTCGGTCCACGTCGGACTGGTCGGTCACCAGGGTGACGCGCGGGGAGTTACGCCGCGCGGCGTACTGCTCCAAGCGGGTCCGCAGCTCGTCGAAGCCGAATGGCTTGAGCAGGTAGTTGACCGCGCCGTAACGGACCGCCCGCCGCACCGCTTCGGCCTCGCGGGCCGCGCTGATCACCAGTACGTCGCAGTCGTGCCGGGCGGCCCGCAGCCGGGTCACCACGTCGAGGCCGAACATGTCCGGCAGATAGAGGTCGAGCAGCACCAGGTCCGGGCGGAGTTCGTGAACGGCGGTGACCGCCTCCTCACCGGTGCTGGCCGTGCCGACCACCTGGAAGCCGTCGATCCGCTCGACGAAGCCACGGTGGATTCGGGCCACCATGAAGTCGTCGTCGACCACCAGTACGTCGATCACCGGCTCGCCTCCAGCGCACCGGTCACGGACATCCGGGCCGTGAACATCGCACCCTCCTCGGTGTTCGTCACCGCGACCTCACCGCCGCGACGGTGACAGACCAGCCGGGTGAGCGCCAGTCCGATGCCCCGTTCGCCACCTCGTGCCGCCTTGGTCGTGAATCCGTGGGTGAAGACCTCGTGCGCGAGTTGCGGGGCCACCCCAGGCCCCGAGTCGCGGACCACGATCTCCACCGAGGAGGCGTCCCGGCGCAACTCGACCTCCACCCAGGCCGGTCGGTCCGTGAGGTCGTCGCCGTCCTGACCGGCACCGGCCGAACCGCCGGGCGGCAGGGTCCGGCTCTCGCGGCCGCCGGCCACCGCCTCAAGGGCGTTGTCAACCAGATTTCCCAGCACCGTCGCGACGTCCGCAGCGACCGCCGGCTCCAGGCGGTCCAGGCCAGTCCGTTCGGAGATCCGCAGCTCCACCCGGCGCTCGGCGGCCAGCGCCGACTTCGCCATCAAAAGGGCCGCCAGCGCCGTGTCCTGGATCCGGCTGGTGACGGTGAGGTCTAGGGAGGCCCGGTGCCGGCTCAGCGCGTCGATGTACCCGACGACCTCGTCGTGCTCGCCAAGTTGGATCAGCCCGGAGATGGTGTGCAGCTGGTTGGCGAACTCGTGGGTCTGGGCGCGCAGCAGCTCGGTGGTGCTCTTGAACGAGCCGATCTCCTGCTCCAGCCGGGCCAGCTCGGTGCGGTCGCGCAGAGTGGTCACCGAACCCAGCCGGCGGGCGTCCTTGCGGACCGTCATCCGGTTCATCACCAATACCCGCCCGGCGCGTACCACCACCTCGTCCCGAGCATCGGGGTCGTTGTCGGTGCCAGCCAGCACGTCCCGCAGCCGGCCGGAGATCCCCAGCTCGGCGAGGCTGCGGCCGAGGCAGTGCTCGGGCAGGTCGAGCAGTCTCCGCCCCACCGCGTTGACCAGGGTGATCCGCAGCTGTGGGTCTAGCGCGATCACTCCCTCGGCGATGCCGTGCAGCAGCGCCTCCCGGTGTTCGGCCAGGCCGGCGATCTCTCGTGGCTCCAGGCCGAGGGTCTGGCGTTTGATCCGGCGGGCCAGCAGCCATGATCCCACCAGGCCGAGCACGCTGGCGATGCCGAGATAGGTGAAGAGGTAGGACGAGGCCCCGACCAGCCGCTCCGACCAGGTCGGCGAGGCTTCTCCGATCATCACGACGCCGAGCTGCTGGCCCAGGTTCCACTCCCGGTCGCCGAGCACCGGGACTTGGACGACCAGCTCCTGGGAGTCGCCGACCGCCAACTCGCCGGACCAGCTCCGGCCTTGTGCCACCGCACCGTCGCCCAGCACCAGCGGGCTGCCGACCAGGGTCGGGTCGGTGGAGCTGACCACCCGGCCGCGGGCGTCGGCCACGGTCACCGAGGTCACCCGGGCCTGGGTCAGCACGTTCTGCACCAGCGGCGCGACGAGTTCCGCCGGCGCCGGCGAGTTGAGCTGCTCGCGTAGCAGCGGGCTGCCGGCGAGCTGCTCGCCGAGGGCCGCCACCCGCCGCCCCTCCACTCGGTTGAAGGTCGCTGCGGACTGGGCCAGCGAGACAGCGGCCACCGCCACCAGCACGACCACGATGATCGCGAGCTGGAGCACGAGCAGTTGCCCGGCCAACGTTCGGCGGGGCGTGACCGCGACCACAAAGACCTCAACTTCCGCTGGTGACGCAAGGCAGACGTGGCGTCTGCCCGGGGGCCATCATCTTGCCGCCGGACTCCTTCGAAACGGAAGAGAAACATGATGGCAACTCGGAGAAACCTGCTGGTGATAGGCGTGGCCGCCACCACGGCTTTGGCGCTGAGCGCCTGCGGTGCCACTGCGGAAAAGCGCGGCAGCGGGTCCGGCGGCGACGGTAAGCCGGTCACCGGACTACGGATCATGGTGCCGAACACCCCCGGCGGCGGGTACGACACCACTGCCCGCACCGCGGCCAAGGCCATGGAGGACGCCAAGATCGCTACCGGGGTGCAGGTCTTCAACCTGCCCGGTGCAGGCGGCACCGTCGGCCTTCAGCGCATGGTGAACGAGAAGGGCAACGGCAAGCTCGCCATGCAGATGGGACTGGGCGTGGTAGGCGCCTCGTACACGTCGAAGTCATCGGCGACGCTCACCCAGACCACCGCGCTGGCAAAGATGATCGAGGAGGGCGGCGCCATCGTGGTGCCGAAAGATTCGCCGTACCAGAGCATCCGTGACCTGGTCACGGCCTGGAAGGCGAACCCCAAGGCCATCGCGGTCGGCGGCGGTTCATCGCCCGGCGGCCCGGACCATCTGCTGCCGATGCAGCTGGCCAAGGCCGTCGGCATCGACCCCCGCCAGGTCAACTTCATCTCCTACGATGGCGGCGGCGAGCTGCTGCCGGCCGTGCTCGGCGGCAAGGTGGCCTTCGGCGCGAGCGGCTTCGGTGAGTTCCTCGACCAGGTCCAGGCCGGCCAGCTCCGGGTCCTCGCGGTCACCAGCGAGGCACCGATCGACGCGCTCAAGGACGTGCCGACGCTGAAGTCCGCAGGGATCGACCTGGTCTTCACGAACTGGCGGGGCATCGTCGCGCCGCCGGGCATCAGCGACGCCGACAAGCAGGTCTGGATCGACGCGCTGACGAAGATGCACGAGTCCGCCGAATGGAAGGCCGAGCTGGCCAAGCGGGGTTGGACCGACGCCTTCGTCACCGGCGAGGCGTTCGCCGCCTTCCTCACCGAACAGGACAAGTCGGTGGCGGACCTGCTCAAGCAGCTTGGGCTGGCGTGAGCGGCACGACGACCGGACCGGACCGGGGCGGCCAGCGGCCGCCCCGCTCGGCCGCCAACACCCCGGTGGCCGTACCACCGGTGCCGGCGCAGCCGACGGGCCCGGCGGCGACGCCCCCGACCACCGATTCGCCGGCTGAGCCCGACTCGGACATCGTCGCGGAACCGGCACCCCGGCCGGACCTCGCCCAGTACGCGGTGTGCGCGTTCCTCGCCCTGGTCGGCGGGCTGGTCATCGTCGACGGGTTCCGGACCGGGCACGCGATCAGCACCGCCGACCCCATCGGCCCGAAGCCGCTGCCGATCCTGCTCGGCGTGCTGCTGCTGATCGTCGCCGCGATCTACACGGTGGACGTCGCGCGTGGCGGCAGCGGCGCGCCGGAGGCCGGCGAGGACGTCGACCTCACGACCCCGATCGACTGGCGGACCGTGCTGCTGCTCATCGGCGCGTTCCTGGTCAACGCGGTGCTCATCGACCCGCTCGGCTGGGTGATCAGCGGGACGCTGCTCTTCTGGGGCTCAGCGTTCGCGCTGGGCAACCGGCACTACGTGCGTAACCTGCTGATCGCCGTCGCCCTGTCGCTGATCACCTTCTACACATTCGCCATCGGGCTGGGCGTGAGCCTACCCGCCGGCGTGCTGCAAGGAATCCTGTGATGGACAACCTCGGAAACCTGCTCGACGGGTTCGCCAACGTGCTGACCCCCATGAATCTCCTGATCGCGCTGCTCGGGGTGACCATCGGCACCGCCGTGGGCGTGTTGCCCGGGATCGGCCCGGCGATGACGGTGGCGCTGTTGCTACCAGTCACCTACGGGATGGAACCCACCCAGGCGTTCATTATGTTCGCCGGCATCTTCTACGGCGGCATGTACGGCGGCTCCACCACCTCGATCCTGCTGAACACCCCGGGCGAGTCCTCCTCGGTGGTCACCGCGATCGAGGGCAACAAGATGGCGAAGGCTGGTCGCGCCGCGCAGGCGCTGGCCACCGCCGCGATCGGCTCGTTCGTCGCCGGCACCATCGCCACCCTGCTGCTGGTGCTGGTGACCCCACCGATGGTGACGTTCGCGATCAGCCTCGGCGCGCCGGACTATCTCGCGCTGATGCTGCTGTCGTTCGTGGCGGTCACCGCGGTGCTCGGTGCCTCCCGGGTACGCGGCTTCGCCTCGCTGCTGCTCGGCCTGGTCATCGGCACCATCGGCATCGACGCGGTGAGCGGCCAGCAGCGACTCACCCTGGGCATCCCGCAGCTCGCCGACGGCATCGACGTGGTCGTGGTGGCGGTCGGCATCTTCGCCGTCGGCGAGGCGCTCTGGATCGCCGCGCACCTGCGCCGACGCGCCACCGAGGTGATCCCGGTCGGGCGGCCGTGGATGGGGCGGCAGGACTGGAGACGGTCCTGGAAGCCGTGGCTACGCGGAACCGCGTACGGATTCCCGTTCGGGGCGCTTCCGGCAGGTGGCGCGGAGATCCCGACCTTCCTGTCGTACGCCACGGAAAAGAAGCTGACGAAGCACCCGGAGGAGTTCGGCAGGGGCGCGATCGAGGGCGTGGCCGGCCCGGAGGCGGCGAACAACGCCTCGGCCGCCGGCACGCTAGTGCCGATGCTGGCGATCGGCCTGCCGACGAATGCGACCGCCGCGGTGATGCTGGCAGCCTTCCAGCAGTACGGCATCCAACCCGGCCCCCTGCTCTTCGAACGGGAGTCCGCCCTGGTCTGGACGCTGATCGCCAGCCTCTTCGTGGGCAACCTGCTGCTGCTGGTGTTGAACCTGCCGCTCGCGCCCGCGTGGGCGCGGCTGCTGCGGATCCCGCGACCGTACCTCTACGCCGGCATTCTCTTCTTCGCCTCGATGGGCGCGTACGCGGTCAACGCCCAGCCGTTCGACCTGTTCCTGCTGCTCACCCTCGGCCTACTCGGGTTCGGGATGCGCCGTTTCGGGCTGCCGATCCTGCCGCTGATCGTCGGGGTGATCCTCGGTCCACGTGCCGAGTTGCAGGGCCGGCGGGCGTTGCAGCTCTCCGGTGGCGAGCTGCACGGCCTGATCGGCGGCTGGGTCTCCTGGACCATCTACGCCACAATTCTGGTGGTAGTGCTCTGGCCGGTACTCCGCCGCTTCGTCGTGAGCGGAGTTCGGGGAAGGCTGATGCCGAGATGAGCGGCCGGGGCCGACCGTGGTCGGCCTGTCGCTGGGCTCCGCCTGTCTGATGCGCTTTCAACGCGGCACGGCCGAGAAACGCCGGGTGTACGAGGTGGAGCTGGCGCCACGGTCGGCGTACGTGCTGTGCGGGGCCGCCCGCTCCAACTGGCAGCACAGCATCCCGCCGGTGCCGGAGCTGCGGTACTCGGTCACCTTCCGGCAAGTTCGCCAGGGGGCAGGCAGAGGCAGGGGTGCCGAGGCCGGCGGCCTTCCCGGCGGAACCGGCCCGGGGTGACGGACAGCACCGCTAGCGTCGGGACCATGCCCGCCCGTCCGTCCCGCTGGTCGAGGCCGCTCCGGGTGCTGGAGGCGCCGTCGTACCTGCAGGCGTTCGTCCTCTCCGGCGCGGTCACGGTGCTGGTCACCCGCGCGTTCCTCCAGGCGGCCGGCTATCCGCAACTCGGCGAAGGTGGGCTGCACATCGCGCACGTGCTCTGGGGTGGTGTCCTGATGACCGCCGGCCTGGGGGTCGCGCTGGTCTTCCTCGGTAGCGCGGCGCGGATCCTCGGCGCGGTTCTGGGCGGGATCGGGTTCGGGCTGTTCATCGACGAGGTGGGCAAGTTCGTCACCGCCGGAACCGACTACTTCTACGCCCCGGCCGCCGGCATCATCTACGGCGCCTTCGCCCTGCTGGTGGTGATCACTCAGGCCCTCCGGGGGCGGGCCCGGCTCTCCGGCCCCGAGCGTACGGCGAACGCCCTGTACGGGGTGGTTGGTGGGCTCCGCACCGGCCTCACCGATGATCGTCGCGCGGCGGTCGCCCGGCTGGTCCGTGGGTGCGGTCCGGACGTCGAGGAGGGAGTGGCCCGGCTGCTCGACGCGGTGCCTCGACGCGAGCCAGCCGGCTCCCGGTTCTGGCAGCCGTGGCTCAGGTGGGGCCGCCGGGCCGTGGTCTGGCTGACCACCCAGCGGTGGGTGGTGGCGCTGGTGGTGCTCTATCTGGTCGGCGAGCCGTTCGTGGTCGTGGGGAACGTCTTTCTGGACGCGGTCACCGGCCAGCTCGACCACCAGCGGGAATGGCGCGCGGTGCTGGGGATCTCGGCCTCGGCGCTGATCACCGTGGTGCTCAGCATCCGTGGGGCGTCGCTGCTGCCCCGCGACCGGGTGCGGGCCTTCCGGCTGTTCAAGCTCGCGCTCCTGGTGGACCTGCTGTTCGGGCAGATCTTCAGTTTCACCGTCAACCAGTTCGGGGCGCTCTCCGCGCTCGCGGTGGACCTCTTCCTGCTCGCCGTGGTGACCGCCGAGTACCGCCGGCTCTGCCGGCAGGCTCCGTCGCCCGGCCGATGACGTCCGCTGACCATGGCGCCGGACGTAATCATCCCGCAGGCGCCTCAGTCGGAGGCCGGTGCGTCGACGGTGGCACCGACGGGTCTTTCGTCCTACCTTTGCTGCGGCTTTAGTCGGGATTGATGGAGTTTCAGACTTCGGCATAAGATAGATGAGTCCAAATCCTTGACTCAACTACCCGTGTTGCCGGTTAATCACATCTACGTGTCGACTGTGTTTACCCTCCCGGGCGGTCGACGACGTCGGCGCATCGTCGAATCGATTCGACCACGCCGGCACATACGCCATGGCTCGGAGTCATACGGCTGTCGGGCGAGTCGCAGGAGGTTACCGTGCATCGTACGAACGTCCGCTGGGGTGGCCGATTGTCGGCGTGGGCCAGAGGGTTGGCCGCGACCGTGGCGCTCGGCCTGACCCTGACGCTGGGCGGCCTGACCCTGGCGACCTCCGGGTTGGCCCTGGCCGCGCCCGTCACGACGCAGAGCGTCGCGGCCGCCGGACCTGACGGCGTGGCGGCCGGTAACGCCGCGATCGCCTCGGTCGATCTGAGCGGAACGTGGAGCTTCACGCCCTCGGGTCGGGGAACGACCTCGATCACGGTGCCCGGTGGCGGCTGGTACAAACAGGGCTTCACCGACGTGAACGAGGCGCTGTACTCGCGCAGCATCACCGTGCCGGACTCGGGGCAGCCGCAGTCGACCTGGATCGAGTTCGGCGCCGTCAACCACCAGGCGACACTCTCCGTCGACGGCCGCGTGGTCGCGACCCAGACGACGGCGTTCACCCCGTCGAACTTCGACATCAGTAGCTACGCCGCACCGGGCACCACCCATACGATCAGCGTGCAGGTGAAGGGCCGCGGTGCGTTGAAGTCGTCCGACGGCAAGTACCTGGTCCCGGTGGCGGCCGACTGGTCCGAGGCGATACCGCAGGGCATCTACCGGTCCGCGTCCCTGCGGGTGTACCCGGCGGTGTATGTCAGCGACGCGTTCGTCCGTACCTCGGTGGCGAACCGCACCCTCAGCTACGACGTGTCGGTAACCAACTCCTCGGCCGCGACCAGAACGGTCACCCTCAGCGGGTCGCTCGCGTCCGACGGCGCGGGCTCTTTCAGCTACCCGCAGCTGCCGCAGCGGACCGTGACGGTGGCGGCCCGTTCGACGGCGAAGGTCACGGTGGGCCCCGTGGCGTGGGACCTCGGCACCACCTCGTACTGGTGGCCCAATGTGCCGTACCGGTCCGGATACCGGCCCCAACTGCACCGCCTGGCGATCCACGCCACCGTTGACGACGGCCGCACCAGTGACGCCACGTACCGCTTCGGGTTCCGGGAGAGCACGCAGAACGGCGAGTACTACTACCTCAACGGCGTGCGGGTGAACTTCCGAGGCGACAGCCTGCAGGGCGCCGACTACGACCGGGTCAACTACGGCGGGAAGGGCGACGCGTACGACACCCTGCCCGGCTTCCTGCCGCCGTCGTCTGGCAACGGCGGCTGGCCCGAGGCGGTGGACAACTACCAGCGTCTCAACTACAACGTGGTACGCATGCACATGGAACCGGCCAGCCCGTACATGCTCGACGTGGCCGACGAGATGGGCCTGATGGTCATCGACGAGACCGCCATCCGCAGCGGTGCCCAGGACTTCGTGTCCGGACGCAACGACATGGTGGCCCACGCTCGTGCGCTGACCCTGCGCGACCGCAACCATCCGGCGATCATCCGCTGGAGCCAGATCAACGAGCCCAGCTTCAACAACAACGACTCGCAGCAGTTCCAACAGGACCTGTACGCGGCGATGAACGGCAACGACGGCACCCGGCCGATCAGCATCGACGCCGCTCCGGGCGCGGACTCGGCCAGCCGGTACCCGGCCATGAACTACTCCAACTTCGCCATCTTCGCGCACTACCTGGACGGTGTCGGCCGGTACGGCGAGGCCCTGAATCGCAATTCCGGGCGTCCGGACGGCGAAGGCGAGTACATCTGGCCCGCCTGCAGCACCAGGCAGGGCTTCACGTGGTTCGCCACCGCAACTGCTGCCAAGCGCGGCAAGGACGCCAGCGACCTGCGCCCCTACACGCTGCTGTCTGCCTGGGCCAGCGTGGTGCCGGGCGTGCGAACCACCGACTTCACCACGGAGGAGGGCACTCGCCCGGTCTACGGCGCGGACAATCTGACCGACCCGTGGAGCAACGCACAGATCCAGCGCGTGCAGGCGGCGTTCAACCCGGTGGCCGCGGTCGACCTCCCCTACTGGTCCGCCTCCGGCGCCTCGGACTCGAACGGCAGCTTCCCGCTGCCGCAGGCGGTACCCAGCTACACCCGAAACGCCACGGTGACCCGCAACATCACCGTCTTCAACGACGACCTCACCAACACCTCGGTGGACTTCGCCTGGACCGCCCGACTCGACAGCCCGACCGGCACCCTCGTCGCGTCCGGCAACAGCAGCCTGACCATCCCACTCGGCTCACGGGTCACCCAACCGGTGTCCTTCACCACCCCCGCCACCGGAAGCCGCGTGTACCTGCAGCTGTCGACCGCCAAGTCCGGCAGCACCCTCTTCACCGACTCGGCCGAATACCTGAACCTCGGCGGAGGCGGCGGAACCGGGCCCACTCCCGGCACCTACCGCATCGTCAACCGCAACAGCGGCAAGCCCCTCGCCATCGCCGGCAACTCCACCGCCGACGGCGCCAAGGCGGTCCAGCAGAGCGG
>NZ_JBFAPG010000091.1:0-16383 GCF_040675595.1 Micromonospora sp. NPDC049580 | reverse complement strand
GTCGACAGGACCACAACCACGGGCCACCCCCCAGGCGCACCATTGCAGCGCGTCTAGCTGCCCAATCTCATACTTTCGGCTAGTCATTGCTCGCACTTTCAGGTAACGTGCACACCGCACCTGAAACGACATGACGCGGCGGCGAGGCCCGTGGTTGTGGTCCTGTCGACAGCGCATCGGATTCTCTCCGGTCGTCCTGGTCGACGGGCAGACACGGAGAGGACCAGCCCATGCTCACGACTGTCGAACCCACGGTCGGCACCGCTGTCAGCCGACGGAACGCCGCCGGCACGGACGAACTGATCGTCGAGCTGGCCACCACCGCGGCCGACGACCCGCGCCGACCGGCCCTGCGGGACCGCGCCATCGAGGCGTGGTTGCCGCTCGCCCGCCATCTGGCCCGGCGCTACTCGGGTCGCGGCGCCCCCGACGAGGACCTGACGCAGACCGCGATGGTCGGCCTCATCAAGGCCGTCGACCACTTCGACGCGACCCGGGGCGTCGACTTCAGCGGGTACGCCATCCCGACCATCGTCGGCGAGATCAAGCGATACTTCCGGGATCGCACCTGGTCGGTGCGGGTGCCGCGCCGCCTTCAGGAACTCCGGCTCTCGATCAGCGCCGCCAACAGCACGCTGACGCACACCCTGGGCCGCTCGCCGACGGTTGCCGACATCGCGAGCTACCTCGACGTCTCCGAGGAGACCGTGCTGGAAGGGCTGGAGGGAGCCCGGGCGTACCGGGCGACCTCACTGTCCACACCCACCGGCATCGACGGAAGCATGGAACTCGGCGACACCCTCGGGGAGCGGGACCACGAGTTCGACCTCGTCGACCTCCGCGTCGCCCTCGGCCCGGCGCTCGCCACGCTGCCCGAACGCGAACGCCGGATCCTCAGCCTGCGGTTCCACGGCAACCTGACCCAGGCCCAGATCGCCGAGCAGATCGGCGTCTCCCAGATGCACGTCTCCCGGCTGATCACCCGATCGTTGGCCACGCTGCGCGGGCACCTCTCCGAGGACTTCGCCTGATTCCACCCGACCGCCGCGGCGGACCACCTCGACCCGCTCGGGCCGGGGCGACCGGCCCGAGCGGCACAGCCCCTACGAGGCCGGCGCGTCGGCCAGGTCGGCGGGGTCGAGATTCAGGGTGGCGAGCAGCCCGGAGTGCTTGGCCGGGTCGACCCGCTCCGGCAGCTCACGCTCGACCCAGTCGGCCCTGGCCTGCTGACCCCGATCGCGTAGCGCGCTGACGATCCGGTGCCTGGCGATCCTCATCTGGTGCTCCCCTGATTGAGCCGCCCGAATTACGGGTGGACGGCGGTGCGAAAGCGCGGGTGGGATGCCGAGCGCTGTGCGGTGAAATCCGAACGGCGGGGACGTGGCTGGCGACAACGGCCAGCACGCCGCGGCGACGGGTGACGGCGATCGGTAATGCCCTGGCGGGCTGGTGGCGGCGACATCCTGCGGCCACCGGGGGCCCCGGGCGACATACCCAGCCTACGCCCCGGCCAGTGCGGCTGCACGCGCACGGCATCCGGGCCCCCGGCACGCTGGCTGGTCAGGGCTCCAGCACGACCTTGCCCGGCCGGCTGCGGGCCTCGGCGAAGACCAGCGCGGCGGAGACCTCGGTGAGCGGGTAACGGGCGGCGATCTGCGGCACGATCACGCCCTGGCGGAGCAGGTCGAGCACGATGCCGAGGTCGGTACGCAGCCGACGCCGGAACGCGGCGGCGCGGGTGCGGCGGCCGGACCAGAAGTTGTAGAACCCGACCCGGTGACCGTTCGGCAGGGCGTTCCAGGTGTAGAGGCGGGCCAGCAGCTTCACGAAGACCCAGACGATCGAGCGTGCGGAGCCCAGGGCGGAGGCGTTGCCGTAGACGACCAGCTTGCCGCCGGGGGCGAGCAGCCGGTACGACGTGCGTACGCCTGGGCCGGCGACCGGGTCGAAGACGGCGTCGACGCCGCCGGGAGAAAGCGCGCGGACCCGCGCGGCCAGGTCGGGGTCGCGGTAGTCCAGCGGTTCGACGCCGAGTTCCCGCAGCGCCGTGTGGTGTCGCGGGGCGGCGGTGCCGATGACCCGCAGCCCGAGGTGGCGTCCGAGTTGAACGAGCACGGTCCCGACGCCGCCGTTCGCGCCGTGCACGAGGATCGTCTGACCGGCCCGCAGGCGGGCGCCGTGCAGCATCTGCCAGGCGGTCACCCCGTTGACGACGACGGTCTCGGCCGCGGCCGGGTCCAGGCCCGGCGGGACCGGGGTGAGGTCGTCGACGCTCACCACTGCGTGCGTGGTCCAGGCGCCGGTCTTGGTGACCGCTGCGACCCGGGTGCCGACCAGCGAGCCGTCGCCTCCCGGTCCCACCGCCCGGACGGTGCCGACGAGATCGTAGCCGGGCACGAACGGGAAGGCCGGCTGGCCGGGGTAGAGGTCGCGGCGCATGCTCTGCTCGGCGTACGAGATGCCGGTGGCCTCGACCTCGACGAGCGCCTGGCCCGCGGCGGGAACGGGCATGGCGCGTCGGTTGACCTGGAGCCCGTCCGGCTCCACCACGCCGGGCAACACCACTTCGGTGATCATCTCGTCGGTTGTCATCGCGTTCTCCCTGTTTGTAAGTGTGCACTCACACACATGTTGGGTGGAAAAAGTGGGCCGCCAGGAAGCGGCCCGGTGGTGCGGTCGTCGGGATCAGGGGTGGCGGATGCCTGCGGTCAGCGCACGAGCCCACGGCTCGGGCACCTGCTCCAGGCCGGCGGTCACGATCAGGTGGCAGAGCTGGCCGTACGCGAAGAACTGCTGGACCTGCGCGTCGCTGGCGCCGGACCGACTCCCCACGAAGGTGGCGACCTGCCGGTAGCCGGCGCGCACCGCCTCGGCGATCTCGGGGACGTCCGTGACGGCCTGCGCCTGCACCTGAAACAGTCCGGGACAACCTCCAACACCTCGGTCTGGACGTCCTCGACGTGGTCAACCTGCGGGTGGGCGTGGCGGAGGGCACCGGCGACGATCCCCTGTCCGAGCAGTTCGGCGCCCTCGCCGAGTTGCGGCAGGAGGGGCTGATCCGGCACCTCGGGCTCAGCAACGTCACGCTCGACCAGCTCACCGAGGCCCAGGCCATCGCCCCGGTGGTCACGGTGCAGAACCTCTACAACCTCGCCAACCGGCAGGACGACGCCCTGGTGGACCGGTGCGCGGCGGAGAACATCGCGTTCGCGGCGTTCTTCCCGCTCGGCGGATTCACGCCGTTGCAGTCCGACATCCTCAACGCCGTGGGCGCCTCGCCACAGCAGGTCGCCCTGGCCTGGCTGCTGCAGCGCTCCCCCACCACCGTGCTGATTCCGGGCACGTCGACGCTGGCACACCTGCGGGAGAACCTCGCCGCGGCCGATCTGACGCTGCCGGCCGACGCGATCGCGGAACTCGACACCATCGGCGGGTGACGCCGGACGCGGACCGTCGTGCGGCGGTCCGCGTCACCCGCCCGCCTCGCTCAGGCCCGCCCCCGCCGCCCGGTCCAGATGAGTGAGGAACCGCCGCACCGCCGGTGGTCGGCTCCGCCCGGCGACTGTCGCGGCGAAGATCCGCCGGACGGAGGCGTCGTCGGGGTGCAGGCGGAGCAGGGTCAGGTCGGATGGAGCGGCGCGTACGGCCAGGGCCGGCACCAGCGCGACGCCGAGACCGGCCGCGACACAGCCCAGCTTGCCGGTCCACTCGGCCGCGACAATGTCGATCCGCGGGCGAAAACCCGCCGGCAGGGTCGCTCGCAGCAGAGTCTCCTCGGCGGTCGCCGAGCCGGCGATGAACGACTCGTCGGCCAGGTCGCGCAGGCGGATGGTCCGCCGGTGGGCGAGCCGATGCGCCCGCGGTACGGCCACCAGAAGCGTCTCGTCGACGAGGTGGTGCAGGTCGAACTGGTCGCGGTCGAGCGGCTGGTCCGACGCGGCGCTCACCACGGCGACGTCGGCTTCACCGTCGACCAGGCGCTCCAGCAGCTTCGGTGTGAGCCCTTCGACAAGCGACAGGGCCACCTCGGGATGGTCGGACTTGAAGCTGGCCAGAGCACGTGGCACAAGCGCGGCGACCGCCGTGGGGAACGCGCCGACCCGCAACCGCCCGGCGGACAGGTCGCGCAGCGCCGCCAGGTCCCGCCGGGCGGTGTCCAGCCGGTCGAGCACCGCCTCGGCGTGGCCGAGCAGGCAACGGCCCTGCTCGGTCAGGGCGACACCGCGCGGCAGCCGGTCCAGCAACGGCGACCCGGTCTCGGCTTCCAGCGCGGCGATCTGTCGGGACACCGCCGACTGGGTGTAGCGCAGGCTGCGGGCCGCAGCCGTGATGGAGCCGTGCTCGGCGACGGCACGAAAGACCTGGAGCGCGTTCAGCTGCATCGTGACATGCTCCCGCAGCATGGCAGCGATGCATAAGAGTCGTTGGTGGCATGGCTTCCCGTCCCCTAGCCTTGCCGACATGTTCGAGATCGCTCTGTTGGGTACGGGCACGATGGGCACCGCGATCGGCCGTCGACTGCTGGCCACCGGGCATCGGCTCACCGTCTGGAATCGCACGTCCGAACGCACGGTGCCGCTCGTCGACGCCGGAGCGCGAGTCGCCGGCAGCCCAGCCGAGGCGGTCCGCGACGCCGACGTGGTGATCACCATGCTCACCGACGCGGTCGCCGTTCGGCACACGTTGGTCGACTCGGGTGCGGCACTGGCGCTGCGGCCGGGCACCCCCGTGATCGAGATGTCCACCATCGGTCCCCGGGCCGTGGCCGAACTGGCCACGCTGCTGCCGGCGGGAGTACCACTGGTCGACGCCCCGGTCGCCGGCAGTGCCGGCGCTGCCGAGACGGGCCAGCTCGTGGTGTTGGCCGGCGGGGAGAAGACGATCGTCGACCGGGTCGCCCCGCTGCTGGAGACGCTGGGTACGGTCCGCCGCTGCGGCGACTCCGGTCGGGGCGCCGCGTTGAAGCTGGTGCTCAACACCGCGCTGATCACCGCGGTCACCGCGGTCGCGGACGCCCTCGCCGTCGCGGACGCCGTCGGCGTCGACCGACGTACCGCGATCGATGCACTTGGCACCGGGCCGCTCGGCGGCGCGATCGCCCGGGCGACCACCACGGACGCCGCGTTCGCCGCCGCCCTGGCCGCCAAGGACGCCCGGCTCGCCCTCGACGTGCTCGGCGACGCGCCGGCGCCCCTGCTGCGCGCCGCCGCGTCGGCGTTGGCGGCCGCGCCCCATCCCGAGGGCGACATCGCCCGTCTCGCTGACAGCGCCGAACCCGAGAAGCAGAAGTGAACCTGACCCTGGACAATCCGACGACCGTCGCCGCGCCGTTCGGCGACCGGTTCGCGCACGTCGCCCGCCTCGACCTGCCAGGGGGCGCGTTGCTGATGCTCTCCGGTCAGGTTGGTGTGGACGACGCCGGCGCGGTGGTCGCACCCGGCGACGTGCGAACGCAGTCAGAACGGATCTTCGAGTTGATCGGAGCGCTGCTCGCGGCGCACGGCGCCACCTTCGCCGACGTGCTGCACGTCCGGACGTTCCTGACCGATTTCGGCGACCTGGCCGGCTATGCCGACGTCCGCAACCGCCACTTCGGGCAGACCAGGCCCGCCAGCACCACAGTCGAGGTGAGCCGGCTCTTTCTCGACGGCGCGGTGCTGGAGGTCGAGGTCACCGCGGCCGTGACCACGGGTTGACCGCGATCGGCTGATTTCAATGGTGATCGGCGCAGTCGGCGCTCCGGCCTCAGTGCTGGTGGGGGCGGCGCTGGCTTGCATTTGCAGAAGTCAGCAGTCCCCAGTGAATCACCTGGCTAGCTTCGGCGCAAGCCAGGTAGAGTGGGCGGCATGGAGGACCTACGGGACAACCGCGAATCCTGGTCGATGGAGAACTGCTCCGTCGCCCGGGCGATGGACATCGTGGGCAGCCGTTCGACGATCCTGATCATGCGCGAGGCGCTGCTCGGCACGCGCCGTTTCGACGACTTCGTCCGCCGGGTCGGAATCGGCGAGCCCGCCATGGCGGCCCGCCTCAAGGAGATGGTCGCCGCCGGGCTGCTCGAACGGATCCCGTACCGGGAGCCGGGACAGCGCACCCGCCACGAGTACCACCTCACCCGCAAGGGTCACGAACTGCTGCCGGTCATCACCGCGCTGCGCAACTGGGGCGACACCTGGAGCGCCGACGAAGCCGGCCCTGGCATCCTCGCCACCCACCACGACTGCGGCGAACCCGTCCGTGCGGTGCTCCGCTGCGCAGCCGGGCACGACATCGAGAGCGGCGACATCGACATCACCGCCGGGCCAGGGCTGATCCGCCGCAACTGACACCCCCGGCCAGGCGACCGACACCTGGGGGCGCGTCGGGGGCCGGCGACGTGCCGGTCAGTCGACCCGCTGGGCCAGCACCTGCCCCGGCCAGGCTCCCGCGCGGAAGGTCTCGGTGCGGGTGAACCCGTGGCGTTCGTAGAAGGCCACCAACTCGCCGCCGCCGCCCGCCCAGCAGTCGACCCGGAGCAACCGCACGCCGGCGCGCCGGGTTTCCTGCACGGCGTGCGCCAGCAGGGCCGACCCGAGGTGTCGCCCGGCGAATCGTCGGTCGGAGACCAGGAGACGGACGTACCGCTCGGGCTCTTCCGCGGGAGTGATCGGTGTCTGCGGATGAGGCCCGGAATCCAACACCAGAGCGCCGGCTGGCGTTCCGTCCAGTTCCGCGATGTACGGAAGGTTCTCGGTCAGGTACCGATCGACCAGCTCGACCCCGCCGCGCTTCTCCGAGAACGGTGTCGTGCCCCACTGCTCGGTGTTGCCCCGCGCGTTCATCCAGGTCACCGCGGAGTCGAGCATGGTCAGTACGGCGGCTGCGTCAGCCGGGCCACCGCGTCTGATCCGTATGCCGCGAGTGGTGTCGTCCATGGCGGAACTGTAATCGTGGGGGTGGCCGCCGGCGGTCGCCGCCCGGGGCGACTGGGAGGGTCTGCCCGACCGGGCTGAGTTGGCGCTGCTCGACCACGGCCCCGGCGGTACGGTCCGCTGACGATCCTTTTAAGGAGCACCATGGAGCTGACCGAGCCGACCGTCTGGAGCACCGACCGGCTGGAGTTGGGTGAGGGCCTGCGCTGGGTCGACGACCGGCTGGTCCTGGTCGACCTGCTCGCCGGGCGACTGTTGGAGACCGACGGCGACGCCCCGACCCCGCTGCGGGAGCTGCGCCGCCTGGACGTGCCGCTCGGCGCGGTCGCCCCGGTGGTCGACCGACCGGGCGAATGGCTGGCCGCCGCCGGGACCGGCGTCACCCTGCTCCCCGTCACCGGCGATCCCCGACCGGTCGCCGAGCTGGTCGACGACGCGCCCGAGCCGACCCGGATGAACGACGCGGTCGCCGACCCGCACGGCCGCTTCTGGGCCGGCAGCATGACGTACGCGATGGCGCCGGGCGGCGGCACGTTGTTCCGCCTCACCCCGGGCGCCGAGCCGGTCCCCGCGGTGACCGGGCTGACCATCCCGAACGGGCCGGCGTTCGACGCGACCGGCACCACCATGTACCTGGCCGACACGCCCCGCGGCGAGATCGACCGGTTCACCGTCGACCCCGCCACCGGTGCCCTGCACGGGCGGGAGCCGTTCCTGCGGCTGTCCCCCGCCGACGGCGGCCCGGACGGCATGACGCTCGACGCGGCCGGCCACCTCTGGATCGCGCTGTGGGGCGGCTCCGCGGTACGCCGCTACCGGCCCGACGGCACCCTCGACCGGGAGATCCGACTGCCGGCCAGGCAACCGGCCGGCATCTGCCTGGGCGGCCCCGACCTGCGGCGACTCTTCATCGGCACCGCCCGGGTGGGGCTGGACGCGGCGGGCCCGCAGGACGGCGCGCTGCTCGCGGTGGACGTCCCGGTGCCCGGTCTGCCCGCCGCGAGGGCCGGCGCACCAGTGAGCTGATCGGAGGCATGTCGGACGCCCGGGCGGGAACAACCGCACCCGAGTGCGGTGACAGCCGACCGGTGGGGAGCGAGCCGATGAGCACCGTGGGGTGGATGTCATGAACGGGCCGGTCGGCGACGAGCCGCTTGGCGAGCTGGAGCTGGTACACACGTTCACCGGGCCGATGCCGACCGGGGTGAGCGTCTCGCACCGGGGCCGGATCTTCGTCAACTTCCCCAAGTGGGGTGACGAGGTGCCGGCCACCGTCGTCGAGGTGCGCGACGGTCGGGAGGTGCCCTACCCCGACCAGGCGTGGAACGACCCGTCCGGCGACGACGACGCGGGCGCGTTCGTGTCGGTGCAGAGCATCGTGGTGGACCCGGCCGACCGGCTCTGGGTGCTGGACACCGGCAGCCCGATGTTCCAGCCCACAAAGCCGGGCGGCCCGAAGCTGGTCCGGATCGACCTGGACACCGACACGGTCGCCCAGGTGATCACCTTTCCGGCGGACGTGGCGCTGCCGACGACGTACCTCAACGACATCCGTTTCGACCTGCGGCGGGGCGAGTCGGGGGTCGCCTACATCACCGACTCCGCGTTCGCCGGGCCGAACGGGATCATCGTGGTGGACCTGGCCAGCGGGGCCTCCTGGCGGCGGCTGCACGACCACCCGTCCACCAAGGCGGAGCCACTGACGTCGTTCCGTCCGGTGGTCGAGGGCCGGCCGTTCCTGGAACGGCCGGCCGACGGGCCGCCGAAGCCGGTGGGCATGGGCTCCGACGGCATCGCCATCTCCGCCGACGGCACCCGGCTCTACTACTGCCCGCTGGCGTCCCGACGCCTGCACAGCGTCTCCACCGAGGCGCTGGCCGACCCGTCGGCCACCCAGGAGGCGGTCGCCGCGACCGTGGTCGACGAGGGCGACAAGGGCACCGCGTCGGACGGGTTGGAGAGCGACGACGCCGGGCGGCTCTACCTCACCGCGTACGAGCACAACGCGGTGCTGCGTCGACTGCCGGACGGCGAGTACGAGACGCTGGTGCACGACCCGCGGCTGCTCTGGCCGGACACCATGTCGGTGGCCGCCGACGGGCACCTCTACGTGACCGCCAACCAACTGCACCGGCAGCCGCGGTACCAGCGGGGCCAGGACCTGCGACGCAAGCCGTACGCGCTGTTCCGCACCCGCATCGACGCCGGCCCGGTGCTGCTGCGCCGCGGGTAGGCATGCCCACCCGGGCGGCGGGTAGGCCGCGTCAGCTCGCCGGCAGGGTACGGTCCAGCAGGTCGAACAGGGCCGCCCAGTGCCGCTCGGTGGCCTGCTCGTCGTACGCCGGGGTGTCGGCCATGGTGTAGCCGTGGTGCGCGCCCGCGTACACCTCGGAGCGGTAGCGCACCCCGGCGGCGTCGAGCGCCTTCTCCAGCGTGGCGATCTGCTCGGGCGTCATGGACTGGTCGGCGTCGGCGTGGCCGAAGTACACCTCGCCGGTGATCGAGCCGACGCCCAGGTGTGGGCTGTCCGGCGCGTCGGTGACGATCCGCCCGCCGTGGAAGCTCGCCATCGCGGTGATCCGGTCCGGGTGCGCCTCGATGGCCCGGAGCGCGTTGGTGCCGCCCATGCAGTAGCCGGTGATGGCGACCGGGCCCGGCCGGACGTCGTCGCGGGCGGCCAGGTAGTCGAGGTACGCGGCGCTGTCCCGGCTGATCACGTCGGGGGTCAACGCGCCGACCAGCGGCATGATCTTCTCGAAGAGCGCGCCGCGCTGGTCCGCCTCACCGAGTCGGGACAGGTCGAACAGCGGCGCCCGGCCGGCCCGGTAGAACAGGTGCGGCGTCAGCACCAGGTAGCCGCGTTCGGCGATCCGCTCCGCCATCTCCACGAGGCGGGGCCGAGGCCCGAAGGCGTCCATGAACAGCAGCACCGCCGGAAACGGGCCGTCCCCGTCCGGGCGGGTGAGGCTTGCGTCCGCGATCCCATCGCCGGTCGGGATGTCCACCGTCGTCGTCTGCACCGAGCCTCCTCGTACGCCGATCTTGGTCCGTCTGGCACGTTACTCGCCGCGCCGGCGTGCCCGACACCGGTCCTCCAGGCCGGGACCGGCACTCCAGGCCGGGACACCGCGTGAACGGCGCGTCAAGAATCGGCGCTGGCCCGTCGAAACGGCGTATCGACGGGCGCTGGGCGGCCGACGGGCGGTGACGATGGGTCCATGAGTCCTTGGCGGATGACACGCTGGGAACGCGGGAACTGCCACCCGACACCGACCCGATCGAGCCGGCCCCGGGCCCGAAACCCGCGTCCATCGCGGCCGGCCGGGCAGCCGCCGCCGCGGGCGCGCCCGAACGCCGGCACGAGGCGCTGGTCAGCGTCCGGCTCGGCCCGTCCGCGCCCGGCAGCCACCTGGTGGAGTACCTGCGGCACGAGCCGTGTGCCGTCGACGCCTGGTGGATCGCCGCCGACGTCGACGCCGTGGTGCGGCTCTCCGCGGAGAGCATGACCGTGCTGCACCGGGCCGTGGCCGACCTGCGCCTGCGTGCCGGAGTGGAGGTGGCCGAGGCCAACTACATCCTCCGCGCGCTCGACCTGGCCGCGCCGGCCGACCGGCACGACGACGCCCCGGTGTGGGCGGTGCCCGCCGCATGAGCCGCCCCGCCGTTGCCCACCGGATCGTCGTCGGCGTCGACCGGTCGTTCGCCGGAATGCAGGCGCTGCGTCGGGCCGTCCAGCTCGCCCGCCGCGAGGGCGCGCAGGTGGACGCCGTACGCGCGTGGGTCTTCGCACCCACGTGGCGGCCCGGCACGCTGACCTGGCGCTGGCAGGACGAATGCGACCGGGCCGCCCTGGTCTACCCGCGCGGCGTCTTCGACGCGACGATGGGCGGCATCCCTCGGGACGTCACGGTTCGACTGGTGACCACCCAGGGGTACGCCGGACAGGTGCTCATCGACCACGCGGACCGGGAGTCCGACCTGCTCGTCGTCGGCAGCCCCGGCCGCGGCCGGTTCGGCCGGTCACGCGGACACGTGACCCGGTACTGCGTACGACGTGCCGCCGTGCCGGTCGTCGCGGTGCCCGCCCCCGCGTGGGCGCGGGCGGCGACGATCCGCCGGTTCGCCCGCGACCTCGAACAGCTCAGCCGATGACCGCCGGTGGCCCGGCGGGACGGGAGAGGACCACCCCGACCATGGACGACGGCCCGACAACCTACGCCGTTCCGGTGCGTGAGCTGCCGGGGCGACTGGTGGGAACGGTGCGCACCGGGCGGACTCCGCAGGGTGAGCGGGTGGGGATCGCCTTCACCCGAGCGGATCTGCTGGTGACCGCCATGGGCGCCGACCAGCCCTGGGAGGAGCTGTGCGAGTCGGCGCTGCGCGGGATGCTGCGTCCGCTCGGCATCGACCGGATCCAGGTCGACCCGCTGTTGGTGGCGCCGCCGCTCGATCCGAGCGTCGGCGACCGCGCGACACCCGTCGACGCGCCCGTCGGAAACCAGGCGACGCCGGCGGTCCCGGCCCTCGTTCAGGCCGGCACGAAGCGCACCGCGTCGGCGACCACGTAGCCGTCGGTGTTCTCCGTACGGATGAGCACACTCCCGTCGCTGCCCGCCGTGAACGGGTACGTCCCCAGCGGCACCCACCGGCCGCCGGACTGCCGCTGGTCGACGGTCCGGGTGGTCACCCCACCGGAGTACGCGATGTCGACCGGCACGTTCGTCGCCCGGTTCGGGTCGGCGGTCCAGCGCAGGTGCACCGTCCACGACCCGGAGGTGGGCAGCGTCGGGCGGAACCGCAGCCGGTTGACGCCCTTGGCGGTGTTGCCGTCGTGCTCGTAGTCCGGGCCGTGGTAGCCGCCGACGCTGGTGCTGCGCAGCCACGTCCCGGCCCGGGTGATCCCGTTGGCCGCCGCGTTGTCCAGGATCACCTCGCCGGGCGTACCGGTGTCCAGCACCGCGCCGTCCTGGCGCAGCCGGGCCTGGAGGGCGGGTACGGAGACGGCCTGCACGGCGAGGTTGCCGGAGAGCGCCAGGGACGCCGCGGTGGCCGCCGCCTGCCCGAGGATCATGAACACCGGCTCCATCCGGATCGAGCCGTACGCGATGTGACTCGCCGAGAGACAGACCGGCACCAGCAGGTTGGCGCACTGCGCCTGGTGCGGCACGATCGCGCGGTAGCTCACCGGGTACGGCGCGGGGACGCCGATCTGCACGTCCCCCTCGTTGCGCACCTTCCCGTCGACGACCACCCGCTGACAGTTGTGCGAGTCCATCGTGTAGCTGGCCAGGCCCACCGAGTCGGTGGCGCGTACCCGGCCCCGGCAGTCGGCCTCGGTCATCACGTACGCCGAGACCATCCGGCGGGCCTCCCGGATGTAGAGCAGCGGCGGCCAGCCACCGGTGCCGGTGAACTCGTCCACCGGTAGTCCCCACCGCGCGGTCGAGTCGCGTACCGAGGCCGGCAGGCGGGGATCGTTGGCCAGGAACCACATCAGTCCCTGCTGGTAGGTGCGGTGCTCGGCGATGATGCTCTCCCGCACGGCCCAGCTCGCCGTCGGGTACGCGTAGTTGAAGCCGATGTTGTTGGTCGACACGGCGCCGTTGTTGTTGGAGTCGGTCTTGCCGCCGCCGATCGATCCGGTTCGTCGGCGCTGCCCCGCGGGGCGAGCGGCGCGGCGGAGATGCCCGGCAACAGGCCGCTCGTGGGCGAGCCGGCCGTCACGTACGGGTCGACGGGGTAGGCGAACTGGTGGGTGTTGCCGGACTGCACCCTGTTGATCGTCTCGCCGTACGTGTCGTTGGACTCGCGCCCGACGGTGAAGCTCACCCCGGCTGGACGCCGGTGTCGGTGGCGCCCAGCCCGGCGGTGCTCAGCCCGCCGACGTGGCTGGTGGGCTCCACCACCACTGCGGTGCGGCCGAGCCGGCGCATGGTGATCGCGGCGGCCAGCCCGCCGGAGGTGGCGCCGTAGACGACCAGGTCGGCGGTGGTGACGGCGGCTCGGGCGGGGCCGGCGCGGAACGGGTCGGTGAGACCGGCCAGGACGAGGCCGGCGCCGCCGGCGGTCAGCAGCCGGCGACGGGACAGGGGCAGGGACACGGCGGGCTCCCGAGGGGTAACCGGATGGGGACGGTTACAGAAGCACGCCGCTGCCGCTGCGAACGAAATTCTTCAATCTCTGCCGGCGGGTGTCAACGGGTCAGGGGCGGTAGCGGTAGCCCATCCCCGGCTCGGTGATGAGGTGGCGGGGCCGAGCGGGGTCGTCCTCCAGCTTGCGGCGCAGCTGGGCCAGGTACTGCCGCAGGTAGTTGGTCTCGTTCTGGTATTCCGGCCCCCACACGTCCTGGAGGAGCTGGCGCTGGCTGACCAGTTTGCCGGGGTGGCGCAGCAGCTTCTCCAGCACGCTCCACTGCGTGGGGGTGAGTTTGACCTCGGTGTCGTCGTCGCGCCACACGCGGTGGTCGGCCAGGTCGACGGTGTGCCGGCCGATCCGCAGCGCCGGCACGGCCTCGCTGGGCGCGCCGAGCCGCCGGGTCACCGCGCGGATGCGGGCCAGCAGCTCCTCCACCCCGAAGGGCTTGGTGACGTAGTCGTCCGCGCCCGCGTCGAGCGCGGCGACCTTGTCCTCGCTGCCGGCCCGGCCGGAGAGCACGATGATCGGCACGGCGGTCCAGCCGCGCAGGCCGCGGATCACCTCGACGCCGTCGATGTCGGGCAGGCCGAGGTCGAGGACCACGAGGTCGGGTGGGTGGCTGGCGGCGGCCTTCAACGCGGCGGCCCCGGTCGCGGCGACGTCCACGTCGTACCGGCGGGCACGCAGGTTGATCCGCAGGGCCCGCAGGATCTGCGGTTCGTCGTCGACGACCAGGATGCGCGTCATTTCTGCGGCTCCTCCGGGCTGCTCTGCGCGGCGGCGGGCAGCCGCAGCACCATGGTGAGCCCACCGCCGGGCGTGGTCTCGGGGGTGATGCTGCCACCCATCGCCTCGGCCAGCCCCCGGGACAGGGCGAGCCCGAGGCCGACGCCGGTCTGGTTGTCCCGGTCGCCGAGGCGTTGGAACGGCAGGAAGACGTGCTCCCACTGGTCCTCCGGGATGCCCGGCCCCCGGTCGATGACCCGCAGCTCCACCTGGCCGGCGTGCGCGCTCGCGGTGACGGTGGGCGGCTGGTCGGGCGGGCTGTAGCGCAGCGCGTTGGCGATGACGTTGACGAGCACCCGTTCCAGCAGGCCCGGGTCGGCGGTGGCCGCGGGCAGGTCGGCCGGGATGTCCGTGGCGACCGTCGCGGCCGCCGGGCCAAGTTCGTCCAACGCGAGGGGTACGGCGTCCTCCAGGCCGATCGCGGTGGCGGAGATGCCCAGCACGCCGGCCTGGAGGCGGCTCATGTCCAGCAGGTTGCCGACCAGCCGGGCGAGCCGGTCCAGCGACTCCTCCGCGGTCTCCAGCAGCTCCTCGCGGTCGGCCTCGTCGAACTCGATGTCGTGGCTGCGCAGGCTGGTCACGGCCGCCTTGGCCGAGGCCAGCGGCGTACGCAGGTCGTGGCTCACCGCGGCGAGCAGCGCGGTGCGCATCCGGTCGGCGGCGGCGAGCGGCCGCGCGGTGGCGGCCTCCTCGGCGAGCCGTTCCTGGCGCAGCGCGACGGCGGCCTGGGCGGCGAACGCCTCGACGATCCGCCGGTCGGCGGCCTCCAGGCGCCGGCCGCTGAGCACGACGGTGATCCGGTCGTCGACGGGTACTGCCGTCTCGCCGGCGTCGGGCGTGCAGGCGGGCTGGTCGCCGACGCTGGCGACGACGCACCAGGCGTGCTCCTCGCGGGACCGGTCGGGACGGCCGCTCGCCTCCTCGGCCAGCTCCAGCACGCTCACCGCGCGCAGCCCGAAGGTCTCCCGGAGCTGGTCCAGCAGGGCGGGCAGGGGGCGCTCGCCGCGCAGCACGCCACTGGCGACGGCGGCGAGGGTCTGCGCGTCGGCGGCAGCCCGCGCGGCCTCCCGCGTACGCCGGGCGGCCACGTCGACGATCCAGCTCACGGCAAGCGCCACACCGACGAAGACGGCCAGGGCGAGCAGGTTGTCGGCCTCGGCGATGGTCAGCGTGCGGTACGGCGGGGTGAAGAACCAGTTGAGCAGCAGCGACCCACCGAGCGCGGCGATCAGCGCCGGCCACACCCCGCCGACCAGCGCGACCCCGACGACCCCGGCGAGGAACAGCAGAATGTCGTTGGTCAGCGTCAGGTCGGGCAGGGCCTCAAGCAGCAGGGTGAGCAGCGGCATGCCGAGCACGGCCAGGCCGAAGCCGAGCAGCCGGCGGCGGCGGGACAGCGCCGCCGGCACGGCCGCCGCCCGACGGCCCTTGCCAGCCTGCTTGTGGGTGACCAGGTGCACGTCGATCGAGCCGGAGAGCGCGGTGGTGGTCACCCCGACGCCCCGGGCGAAGATCTGCGCGAGGCGGCCCCGCCGGCTGGCCCCGAGCACCAGCTGGGTGGCGTTCACGCCCTGGGCGAAGTCGAGCAGCGCGGCCGGCACGTCGGTGCCGAGCACCTGGTGGTACGTGCCGCCGAGGCTCTCGACGAGCACCCGTTGGCGGGCCAGCTGGGCCGGATCGGCGCCGGCCAGACCGTCGCTGCGGGCCACGTGCACGGCGAGCAGGTCGGCGCCCTTGCTGCGGGCCGCGACCCGGGCCGCCCGGCGGATCAGCGTCTCGCCCTCCGGGCCGCCGGTCAGCGCCACCACGACGCGTTCGCGGGCCTCCCAGGTGGCGGCGATGCCCTGCTGGCTGCGGTAGCGGTCGAGCTGCTCGTCGACCTTGTCGGCCAGCCAGAGCAGCGCCAGCTCGCGCAGCGCGGTGAGGTTGCCGACCCGGAAGTAGTTGCCGAGCGCCGCGTCGATCTTGTCGGGGCGGTAGATGTTGCCGTGCGCCATCCGGCGGCGCAGCGCCTCCGGGGTCATGTCGACCAGTTCGACCTGCTCGGCGGCGCGGACGATCTCGTCGGGCACGGTCTCCCGCTGGGTGGTGCCGGTGATCTGCGCGACGACGTCGTTCACCGATTCCAGGTGCTGCACGTTGACCGTGGACAGCACGTCGATCCCCGCGTCGAGCAGCTCCTGGACGTCCTGCCAGCGCTTGCCGTGGCGGGAACCGGGCACGTTGGTGTGCGCCAGCTCGTCGACCACCGCGATCTCCGGCCGGCGGGCCAGCACGGCGTCCACGTCCATCTCGGTGAACTCGGCGCCCCGGTAGGTCATCGCGCGGCGGGGCACCTGCTCCAAATCGCCGAGCATCGCGGCGGTGTGCGGGCGGCCGCGGGTCTCCACGAAACCGATCACCACGTCGGAGCCCCGCGCGGCCCGCCGCTGGGCCTCCTCCAACATGGCGTACGTCTTGCCGACGCCGGGCACGGCCCCGCCCGCGACTTTGACCAGGGAGGATGGTTCTCGTGCCACGCGGAGAACTACGCATCTATCTGGGGGCCGCT
>NZ_JBFAPG010000090.1:0-16412 GCF_040675595.1 Micromonospora sp. NPDC049580 | reverse complement strand
TAAAAAACACACCCCCCAAAACTCTATCCCCACCCCCCCCTCTATCCCTATGGCCCCGCCCCCCCCCCCCCGGCCCCCCGCCCGGGCGCCCCCGGCCGGCCCCCCCCACGCCCTGCCGACGACGCTGCCCGGCGGATCGTGACGGCGGCATCCACCGGGCGGTCCGATCGTCGATCGGGCCGTGGGTCCGCCGGCCGCGCGGGATCAGGCGGCTTCGCGCAGGTCCGCCAGGCTCAATGGGGTACGCCGACGCAGCAGCTCCTCCAGCTCCGCCACCGAACCGACCTCGCCGAGCACGTTGCGGCCACCGCCGAACCGCTGCGGGTAACGGCGGGTCAGCCGGTAGCGGTAGCGGCCCCGGATCAGCTCCACGCTCACCCGCCACCGCCCGCAGCAGTCACAGACCCACTCGGACACCTCGCGAAACTAGCTCTGACCTGCGGTTATCTGATTCGCCCAGGCAGGACGAGCGGCGCGCTGGCGGACACGCCACCGCCGCACCCACGGTGATCTGCCTCACGACTGTCGGCCCCGTCTGATTGACTGGTCGCCGTGGACCTGCCGATCAACCCGCCCGTCGAGCCGATGCTGGCCAAGAGCGTCCCGAGGCTGCCCACCACCCCCGGGGTGACCTACGAGCCCAAGTGGGACGGGTTCCGGTGCATCGTGTTCCGCGACGGCGACGAGGTTGAGCTGGCCAGCCGGGGCGGCAAGTCGATGACCCGCTACTTCCCCGAGGTGGTCGAGCAGGCCCGCCGTCAGCTGCCCGAGCGGTGCGCCGTCGACGGCGAGCTGATCGTGATCCGGCGGGACGGGCCGTCCGGCCAGCCCCGGCTTGATTTCGAGCTGCTGGCCCAGCGCATCCACCCGGCGGCGTCGCGGGTGAAGCTGCTCGCCGAGACCACTCCCGCCGACTTCGTCGCCTTCGACCTGTTGGCGATCGGTGACGAGGCGCTGCTCGACCAGCCGTACCCGCGCCGCCGGGAGCGTCTGGTCCAGGCGCTGGCCGGGGTGCGCCCGCCGGTGCACGTCACCCAGGTCACGACCGACCCGGAGACCGCACGCCGCTGGTTCGACGTCTTCGAGGGCGCCGGGCTGGACGGGCTGATCGTCAAGCCGGCCGACCTGCCGTACGAGCCGGGCAAGCGGTTGATGTTCAAGGTCAAGCACGCCCGTACGGCCGACGCGGTGGTGGCCGGCTTCCGCTGGCACAAGTCCGGCCCGGTGGTGGGTTCGCTGCTGCTCGGCCTCTACGACGACGCGGGCGTCCTGCACCACGTCGGGGTGAGCGCGTCGTTCAGCATGGCCCGCCGCGCCGAGTTGCTCGACGAGCTGGCCCCATACCGGGACACCGGCGGCGAGCACCCGTGGGTGCACGGCGATCACGAGCGTGGCCAGCGCATTCCGGGTGGGGTGAGCAGGTGGACCGGCACCAAGAACCTGGAGTGGGAGCCGCTGCGCCCGGAGCTGGTGGTCGAGGTGGGTTACGACGCGATGGAGGGCGAGAGGTTCCGGCACACCGCCCAGTTCGTCCGCTGGCGGCCGGACCGCGACCCCCGCTCCTGCCGCTACGACCAGCTCGACCGCCCGATCCGCTTCGACGTGGACCAGGTGCTGCGCGGCGATCCGGCGGTCACCCTCGATCGGGCCGCCACCGGTCCGGCGTAGCCTGGCCGTCGACCCGACCCCGGAGGATCACGTGAGCTGCACCGCCGACCAGCCTCGGATGGCGACCAGTCGCCGGGTCCGTCGCAGCCTCGTCGCCTTCGCCGTGGCGGCGCTGCTCACCGCCGGCTGCACGCTGCCGGCGTTCGCGCCGCGCACCGACGTGGAGGGTGCGGCGGCGCCGGCCGGCTCGTCGGCGACCTGGCGGGCCTGCCCGGAGGCTGCCGAAGACCTGGTCGGGCGGGGCGCTCCGGACATGCGCTACGAATGTGCCCGGATCACGGTTCCCCGGGACTGGGGCACCGGCGGCGGGGCGACCGCCGGGCCGGGCGTCGGCCAGACCTTCGAGATCGCCCTGCTGCGGGCCCGGTCCACCAAACAGCGGGACCGGATCGGCTCACTGGTGGTCAACCCCGGTGGCCCGGGCGGCTCCGGTGTGGACACCGCCGTCTACCTCTCCTTCGGCCCCCAGTTCGGTGGGCTGCCCGCCTCGGTCACCGAACGCTTCGACATCGTCGGCTTCGACCCGCGCGGTGTCTCCCGGTCGAGTCCGGTGAAGTGCATCTCCGACGCCGACCTGGACGCCAGCTTCGGCTACGACCCGGATCCGGCGAGCCAGGCGGCGTTCGACGGCTTCGCCGGGTTGAGCCAGCGCATCGGGCGCGGCTGCGGGGACCGCTACGGCGACCAGTTGCCGCTGTACGGCAGCGAGCAGGCCGCTCGGGACATGGACGCGGTCCGCGCCGCGGTCGGCGACGACAAGCTCACCTACCTGGGTTACTCCTACGGCACGCTGCTCGGCGCCATCTACGCCCAGCTCTACCCGCAGCGGGTGCGCGCGCTGGTGCTCGACGGCGCCGTCGACCCGCAGCAGCGCCTGATCGCCGGCTCGGAGAGCCAGGCCCGCGGGTTCGAACGGGCCTTCGACAACTTCACCCGCTGGTGCGCCGCCAACGCCGCGCGCTGCCCGATCGCCCCGGACGCCCGCGCCGCCGTGACCTCTGCCATCGACAAGGCCAAGGTCTCCCCGGTCCGCGGCGACGACGGGCGGGAGGCCACGGCGGGCTGGGTCTTCTACGCGGTCATCTCCTCGCTCTACACCGAGGCCGGCTGGCAGGAGCTGGCCCGGGCCATCGACCGACTGGCCGAGGGCGACCCGAAGGACGTGTTCCGCCTCGCCGACTCGTACGCCGGCCGGGAAGGCGACGGGCACTACTCCAACCTGTTCGACGCCAACCTCGCCATCAACTGCGCCGACGAGACCGAGAAGCCGAGCCGGGAGCAGATCCGCCAGTTGCAGTCGCAGTGGCGGACGAAGTACCCGCTGTTCGGTCCGGCGCTCGCGGTCGGCATGTTGAGCTGCGTCGAGTGGCCGGGTGGTCGGGACCCGTACCCGACCGGGCGGGCCAACGGCGCACCACCGATCGTGGTGGTCGGCACGACCGGCGACCCCGCCACGCCGTACGAGCAGACCGGCCGCCTCGCCTCGATGTTGGGCGTCGGCCGGGTGCTCACCTGGGAGGGCGAGGGGCACACCGCGTACCCGCAGACCTCCTGCATCACCAGGGCCGTCGACGCGTACCTGCTCGACCTGACCGTGCCCCGGGAGGGCCTGCGCTGCCCGGCCAAGTGACGCTGTGCCAGGCTGACCGGCATGACCGACATGATCTTCCGAGAGGCGGTACGGGCCGACCTGCCCGCCGTCATCTCCCTGCTCGCCGATGACGTCCTGGGCAAGACCCGCGACTTCACCGAGGTCGATGAGGTGTACGAGCGTGCGTTCGCCGACATCAGCGCCGACCCGCGCAACCAGCTGATCGTCGCCGAGCAGGGCGGCGATCTGGTCGGCTGCCTCCAGATCACCTACATCCCGGGGCTCGGCCGGCACGGCGCCGAGCGGTCCCTGATCGAGGCGGTCCGGGTCCGCTCGGACCGGCGCGGCCAGGGACTCGGCCGGGAGTTGATGACCTGGGCCATCGACCAGGCCCGGCACCGAGGCTGCGCCCTGGTGCAGCTCACCACGGACAAGTCCCGCGCGGACGCGCACCGCTTCTACCTGGGGCTCGGCTTCGTGGCCAGCCACGAGGGCATGAAGCTCCCGCTCTGACGCCGCCGACGGCGTCGGCCCGCCAACGTCGCCAGCCCGCCAACGTCGCCAGCACCGTTGGTGGCGCCGGCGCTGTAGCGCCTCAGGGTCCCCAGGTTGCCCCTCCGGCCCTGTAGAGCTGCCCCAGATCTGGGGCAGCGAACAACGGCGGTGGCGGCGGGAAGGCCACGCCCGCACGAGTACCACCCAACACACGGCCCGCATGCCCACCCCAGCACGCCCAGCACAAGTCCCGCACACCCCCGCCCAGCATGCTCAGCACAAGTCCAGACGCCGTCGCCCTGCACGAGGCCCACACGCCCCGCCCAGCACACCCAGCACAAGGCCGCACGCCTACCGCGCGGCCCATATCTGGGGCAGCTCTACAGGATGCGAACAGACCACAGCCGGTCCCCTCTGATCGAGCCCGCGCGGCCCGCGGCACGCAGCCTGTGGTCCGCCGGCCGCCGACCGCCGACCGCGCACCACCGACCACCGATCACGGGCCACGGACCACCGGCCACGGACCACGGCCGGGGGCAGCGGTCAGCCGTCGACCAGGCGGCCGTCGCGCAGGACGAGCACCCGGTCGGCGAGGTCGATCAGGGCCGGGTCGTGGGTGGCGACCAGGGCCGTCATGCCACGGGCGTGCACCACCGCGCGCAGCAGGTCCATGATGGAGCGGCCGGTCTCCGAGTCCAGCTGTCCGGTGGGTTCGTCGGCGATGAGCAGGTCCGGCTCGTTGGCGAGCGCGCGGGCGACCGCCACGCGCTGCTGCTGACCGCCGGACAACTCGTACGGGCGCTGCGCTGCGTGCCCGCCCAGGCCCACCAGCTCCAGCAGCACCGCCACGCGCTGCTCCCGCTCGGCGGCCGGCACCTGTGCCAGTCGCAACGGCACACCCACGTTCTCGGCGGCGGAGAGGATCGGCACCAACCCGAAGGTCTGGAAGACGAAGCCGACGGTGCCTCGGCGCAGCCGCAGCAGCTCGGCCTCCCCGGCCGAGGTCACCTCGTGCCCGGCCACCATGACCTGGCCGCTGTCCGGCCGGTCCAGCCCGCCGATGATGTTCAGCAACGTGGTCTTGCCGGCGCCGGAGCGACCCCGGATGGCGACCAGCTCACCACGGTTGGCGCTGAACGAGACGTCCCGTACCGCCTGCACGGCGTGCTCACCGCGGCCGAAGGTCCGGCTCACGCCGCTGACCCGCACCACCTCGTCCGCAGGCGTTCCGGAGCCACCGCTGAACCCGGCCGCTCCGGCCACCACCATGTCCTGAGGGCTCACGCCCGTGCCTCCCGCTCGTCCGAGGCCCGGTCACCGGGCCGTACCTGCACGTGGTCGGGCTCCAGATCGAGCCGGACCCGCTCTTTCAGCGACAGCGCGTCGACGAACGCGGCCGGCAACTGCATCCGGCCGTTGCGGTCCAGCACCGCGTACTCCTCGCTGACCAGTTCGGTGTTGCCGTCCGCGCCGACGCGCGCGGTCCGGCGTACCTCGGAGGCGGTTCGGCCGTCGCGGATCGCGACGGTCCGGCGGACCTGGGTGGCCACGGCGTGGTCGTGGGTGACGACGACGATGGTCACGCCCAGTTCGGCGTTGATGGTGCGCAGCGCCGCGAAGACCTCCGCGCCGGTGGCCTCGTCCAGTTCACCGGTCGGCTCGTCGGCGAAGAGCACCTCCGGGTCGTTGGCCACCGCCACCGCCACCGCGCACCGCTGCTGCTCGCCGCCGCTGAGCTGACCCGGCCGACGGTCCGCGCAGTAGCCCACGCCGACCATGTCGAGCAGCTCCCGGGCCCGTTCCCGGCGGGCCTTTCCGCCCCGCTTGCCCGCCAACTGCATCGGCAACTCGACATTTTCCAGCGCGGTCAGGTACGGCAGCAGGTTGCGGCCGGTCTGCTGCCAGACGAAACCGACCAGCTCCCGCCGGTAGCTCAGCCGCCGCTTGGCCGACAACGAGAGCAGGTCGTAGTCGGCAACCCGGGCGATGCCGGCGGTCGGCGTGTCCAGACCGGAGAGGATGTTGAGCAGGGTCGACTTGCCCGAGCCGGACGCGCCGACGATCGCCACCAGCTCACCCCGGTCGATGACCAGGTCCAGACCCTGCAGGGCGACGACCTCCACCCCCTCGGTCTTGAAGATGCGCACCAGACCGTCGCAGACGATGTGTCCGCGCAGTCGGTCCTGCCCGCCGGCCCGCTCGGCAGCGCGTTGCGCGGCCCTTAGCTGCAGGGCGGCCAGGTCGGGCACCAGTGGAGTCTGTGCGGTAACGGTCATCTCAGCTCTCCTCTCCGAGCCGGAGCACCTCACCGAGGCGCAGCCGGCGGTTGTTCAGGGCCTCGACGGCGACCGCGAAGCCGAGGGCTACCGCCCCGAGGGCGAACACCGCGACGACCAGGCCGGGTTCGAACGCCACCCGGACCGGCATTCCGCCGGTGAACGCGGACAGGCCGAGCACCGGATTGAGCACCAGCGGGAGCACCGCGCCGACCAGCGCGCCGGTCAGCACCGACACCCCGACGAGCGGGGCCAGCTCGACCAGCAGCAGCCCTCGCCACTGTCGGCGGGACAGGCCGAGGGTGCGCAGCCGGGACAGCACCTGCCCCCGGGCCCGCGCGCCGGCCAGCACGGTGAACGCGATGGCCAGCAGTCCGAGCACGGTGCCGCCGGCGGCGCCGGCCACGAACCCGAAGGCCAGCACGCCGTTCGCGCCACCGTCACCGAGGTCCCGTCGTACGCCCGCCCGGGTGTCGACGGTGACCCCGAGCGGCCGTTCCCGGCCGGTCACCGCACCCTGCTGCTGGTACCGCAACTGGCCCTGGTCACCGGCCTGGCGCAGCGCCGCCACGTCGAGCCGGTCCCCGGCGACGAGCAGGCTGGTCGGCACCGGTGTGGTGTTCCGCGGCGGCAGCGCCTGCCAGGGCAGGATGACGAACCGGCTGGTGCTCGCCGCCAACAGCGGGAAGCTGTCCTGGGCGCCGGCCACCCGGAACTCGTACCGCTGCCCCTGCACCGACACGAACGCCGAGCCCTGCAGGCCCGTCCGCGACAGGTCGGCGGCGACGGCCGGGGACACGATCGCGGGCAGCGGCCCCGGTTCGGCCCGGGCGGAGCGCAACGCGTCCGGGACCGTCACGTCCACCTCTGCGTCGCCGGCGACGCTGGCCAGTCCGGGGCCGTCGACCAGCAGCACCGTGGTCTGCCCGACCCGCGCGTCGGTGCCGACCTCGTCCGTCGCCAGCCGCTGGTCCGGCTCGATCAGCACCGGGGTGGCGGCCTGGACGCCGGGCAGACCGGCCAGCGCCTCGACCGTGTCCGGGGCGAAACGTTCCCCCCGGATCACCGCGTCGGCGGGAACGATCCGCTCCACGGCCCGGTCGCGGCTGGCGTCGACGCCCGCGGCGACGACCGCGCAGAACGCCGCGGTGCCGATCGCCAGCACCACGACGACCAGCGGCGCGGCGACGGCGGATCGCCCGGCCCGCGCGGTGCCGAGGAAGGTCACGCTGCCGCGCGTCCGCGCGGCCAGCCGGCTGACCAACCGCAACGGCCAGGGGTACGCGCGCAGCGCGAGCACCGCCGCGGCGACCGCGAGCAGCACCGGCACGGACACCAGCAGCGGGTCCACCTCGCCGAGGGTGAGCCCGCGTCGGCGCAGCAGCACTGCGGCGAGCCCGGCCAGCAGCAGCAGGAAGACCTCGACGGTGAGCCGGCGCGCCGACGGGCGCACCCGGACCAGGTCCCGGCGAGCGACACCGCCGCCCTGCACCGCCAGCGTCGCCAGCGGCAGCGCCAGGGTGACCAGCACGGTCGCCGCCGCGGCGTACCGGGCGGTCGGATCCGGAGCGCCGGGGAACAGGGTGCCGAGCAACCAGCCGACCAGGGCGGCGACCGGCACCACCAGCAGTGACTCGGCCAGACTGCGCCGGGCGCCGGCGGTGGCGGCGCCACCACGGGCACGGATCAACGCGAACTCCGAGCGGCGCCGGCGGGTGGCCAGGATGGCCGCGAGCACGATCAGCCCGGCCAGGGTGGCCAGCACGCCGGCGCCGATGACGGCGAGCAGGGTACGGGCGGCGTTCACCTGGGCGGCGAACGCCCGCAGCGGAACGTCGACGCCGATGGTCAACGTGAAGCCCGCCGGAACGTTGCGCTGCATCTCCTGCAGGCCGCCGATCATCTGGTCCAGACCGCGTGCGTCGATCCGGTCGACGCCCAGTCGGTACCGCCACTCGGACTGGATCGGCCAGCCCTCCGCGGCTCGCTTGTTCATGGCGGACTGAGCGATCACGCCCGTGATGGTGAACGGCTCTCCGTCGCCGACCGGTTCGATGACCCGCAGCAGCTGCGGCAGTCCGTCCCACATCCCGTCCGCGCGGTCGATGGGCCGGAACAACCCGGACACCACCACAGGTTTCGGGTCGACGAAGGTGCCCGCGAGGTCGACGGTGCCGATGCGCAGCCGGCTGCCGGCGCGCAGGTTGAGCTTGTGGGCCACGTCGACGTCCAGCGCCACCTCGATCGGCCGGTCCGGGACGTAGGTCTCACTCGGCCAGGCGCCCTCGACGAGGGCGCCGGCGTCCTGAACCCCGGGCATGGCCCGCAGGCCCAGGTCGACAAGCAGGTTGCGGGCCGCGAGATCCGGCCCGACCAGGCGGGTCGGCGGGAGGTCCACCCGGTGCCACCGCTCGGTGACCGCCGAGCGCACCTGCGGCGGCATCGCCGCGGCCAGGGCGTCGGATCGCTCCTGCGCTTCCGCCATTGCCGTCTTCGTCGTGGGAACGGCGGAGTTCGACGTGTACGAAAGGTCCCGGCGGGCGGCGGGCTCGCTGGCGAGCTGCGACCGCAACCCCTGTTCCGCGAGCCGGTTGACGAGTCGGGGCACTCCACTGACCAGCAGCGTGACCACCAGGGTCAGCACCGCCAGAAGCAGGAACTGCCCGCCGTACGCCCGGACCCGGCGGGCGGCCGCGCCGACGCTCATCGTTCTCCCCCGATTCGCAGCTGCACCGCCGCCACCCGCTGACGGATGCCGGCGGCGATGAACGCGCTGAAGGCGAGCGCCGCCAGCAGCAGGCCGACCGCGGTCAGGCCGATGGGCACCCAGGGCAGCGCGAAGGCCGCCGGGGGCACCGGCCGGCCGGCGGCCGGGGTGAGGATGACCAGCGGAGCCATGGTGGCCCCGACCGCGGCGCCGAGCAGCAGCCCGACCCCGACGCCGATGCCGGCCAGGAAGGTCTGCTCGGCCAGCAACGCCCGGGCCAGCAGCCGCGGTGTCGCGCCGAGGGTGTGCAGCACCGCGAACTCGCCGAGCCGGCGCCGGGCGGTGGCCCACACGTCGACCATGAGACCGACCAGGGCGAGCAGCACCGCCCCGAGCGCGGCGGCGAGCATCCCCGTCCGCGACCCGCGCCAGTACGGGTCGTCGGCGGCGGCCTCGATCACGGCACGCCGGTCGAGGACGGTGACGCCGGCCAGCTCACCGCTGGCGCGGGCCGCAGCCGCCGGGTCGTCGGCGCCGATCCACCACTCCGGCACCGGCCGGATGGTTCCGCCGGAGCGGATCAGCGCGTCGACCGCCGTGGGCAGGTCGAGCAGCACGCCCTCGCCGGTGGTGGTCGGCACGGAGTCCAGTTCGCCGAGCAGTCGGGCCGGCACGGACGCGCCGGAGAGGGTCAGGTCGAACGTGTCGCCGGTGTGCAGGCCCAACGCGTCACGTACTCCGGCGGTCATCAGCACCGGGACGGGTGCGATCTGCCCGGCGGGCACGATGGCGAACCGGGTGGGCGGTTGGTAGGCGAACTGCCCGCCGGGGATCACCTCCACCGGGAAGCTCGCGGCGATCCCCGTCGCGGTGGCCTGCGCCGCGGCGGGCGCCTGGTTGTCCGCCTGGCGGCCGGTCGTCGTGCTCCAGTCCCCGGTCAATTCGGCGGGTCGCGTCGTGCCGTCCGCCCCGACGAGCGTCAGCCCGTCCACCTGGAGCCGGTACGAGTTCCCGGCCGCCGCCCCGCCGTCGGCCTCGAAGCCGGCGAGGCGCAGCCGCGCCGGGCCCACGTCGGGCAACCGCACGGTGAACGGCGCGGCCCGTCCGTCGCTGGTGGCGCTGACCGCCGGCAGCCGGAAGGCCAGCCCGTCGGTGCTGGTGACCAGCAGCGCCACCGCGATCTGCTGTGGCCGGACGGCCTGGTCGACGGGGGTGCGAGCCGTGCCGGTGATCGCACGGGTGCCGACGGGCAGTTCGACGCCGGCGGGGGCGCCGCGCGCGGCGACCATCCGTTGGTACTGCGTCGACACCGGCTCGTCGCTGAGCCGGTCGGCGAGCCGGACGACGCCTGTCGCGCTGGCCGGGTCGAACCCGATCACGGTGACGGGCAGGTCCGCACGGCCGATGCGTACCTCGTCGCGCCACGCCGGCACCGCCCGGTGCACGCCCGGCAGCGCGGCGAGCTGACCGGCCCGAGCCGGCGGGGCGGAGCCGGCCCGCTCGGTCACCCGCAGGTCGGCGCCGACCGTGTGGCCGGCCTGCTCGACCTGGGACCGCTCCCCCGTGCTGATCAGTGACCAGGCCAGGGTGCTCCCGCCGACGGCGAGGGCGAGCAGCAGCACGGGCCCGGCGTGCGGACGCCGGCCGGCCTGCCACATGCCGAACATGGTGGCCGTCCACGGCCGCCGGTCGACGAACCGCTCGGCGAACCGGGTCAGCGGCGGGAGCACCCGCAGCGCCAGCACGGCCCCGGCCAGCACACCGAGGGTCGGGGCGGCCACCAGCAGCGGGTCGAGCCCGAGACGGCCGTTCGAGCCGGCCAGCGGTGAGGCGTACCGGCGCAGTTGCACCCAGGCGAGCACGGCGAGTGCGACCAGCACCAGGTCGACGCTGGCCCGCTGGATGCTCGCCGACCGGTTTGGTCGGGACCGGGCGGCCATGTCGGCCACGTACGTGCCGGCCCCCCGCAGCGTCGGCGCGACCATGGCCACCAGGCATCCGGCGGCGGTCGCCGCGGCAGCCGCCCAGACCAGGGTGGTGTTGCCGCCGGCGGCGGACAGTTCCGCCGCCCCGCCGGGCCGGACGAACCGCAGCGCCTCCCCGGCGATCACCGGCCCGAGCAGGGCGGCCGGCGCCACCACGAGGGTCGCCTCCCGGGCGGCCAGGCCCGCCAGTTGCCTCCGGGCGGCGCCCCGGGCGCGCAGCAGCGCGGTCTGTGGACGGCGGTCCTCGTGCAGCAGGGCGGCGACCAGCACCAGCGCGTACCCGCCGAGCACCAGGATGAGCAGCAGCGGGGTGGCCAGTGCGGAGCGTCCCACCAGGTCGGCGCGGCCGATCCGGTCGAGCAGTTGGTCCATCTTCGTCAGGGACTGCGCCGAGCTGCCGAGTTGGGCGGCCTCCGGCACCGCCGTCGAGGCCGCGTTCACGGCAGCCCGCACCGCGGGCAGGTCACCGGCGTCGACGCCGCCGAGGTCCGGTTCGGCCAGCCAGGACGCCGTCACCGAGCCCGGGAAGGCGGTCGCGAAGTCGGCCGGGTCCAGCGCGAACGGCCCGTACGAGGTGGCCGACCCGGCGCTGCCCGCACCCACACCGGGGGCCAGCAGCCAGTACACCTCGGTCGGGTCGCGGGGCCGCCAGGTGCCGGCGAGCACCACCTCGCTGGCCTTCTCGGTGGAGCGGTCCCGCAGCGGGATCCGCTCGCCGGTGGTCAAGCCGAGTGTCGTGGCGACCCGTTCCGGCAGGCTCACCTGGAGGGGTTTCGCTCCGGGACGCGGCCACGCTCCGCTGGTCAGCTCGGCGTGCGCGGCCAGGTCGTCGAGGGTGGCCAGGTTCGCGAAGATCGGCTCGTCGCCCGTACGCGGCACCGAGCCGAGGTCGCCGGTCAACTCCCGGCCGGTGCCGTACCGGGCCCCGGCGACGGTGACCGGGACCCCGGCGAGCCCGTCGGCGAACTCGGCCCGTGCCGCCTGGTCGCGGGTGGCTAACTCGGCGGCGTCACGCCCGCCGGCGCCGCTGATCAACAGGCCGCGCTCCTCGGCCGGCGACGCGGCGACCAGCGCCCGCTGCCCGGCGTCCACCGCCCGGCGGTTGTAGTCGGACAGGCCGGTGACCAACGCTACGGCCACCAGGGCGGCGATCACCGCGGCAACCAGCAGACCCCGCGCCTCGCGGGCCCGCCTCCACACCAGCTTCATCCGACGCCTCCCCTGGCCCTGGTGGGCCGACGACCTTCAAAACAGGTCACCCACGGGGAAAGGTTCGCGCCCGTTACATGATCGTTATTACGAGCACGGCCGGTGCGGTCACGTTCCGCACAAGACAGCGGCGATGACGTACCTCATGGGGTTTCCTCCTCCTCGACCCACTCGAGCAGATCTCCGGGCTGGCAGTCGAGCACTCGGCACATCGCTTCCAGGGTGCTGAAGCGGACGGCCTTGGCGCGGCCGTTCTTCAGCACCGCCACGTTCGCCGGGGTGAGCCCGACGCGCTCGGCGAACTCGCCGACGCTCATCTTGCGCTTGGCCAACTCGACGTCGATGCGGACGATGATGGGCATCAGATCACCGCTTCCATGTCGATCCGCAGCGTGGTGGCCTGCCGCAGCAGCGCACGCATCACGACCATGAGGAGCCCGAGCACCGTCACGCCCATCGTCAACAGGAACAGCAGGATCGGGCCGCCCGGGTCGTCCGCGGTGAATCCGACGTAGAGGAAGACGCCCACCAGCACCAACCAGCCCGCACCGATGGCCCACACGATCAGGTCGACCCACCTCAGGGACGCCTCGGTGAAGATCCGGTCGTTCTTGACCAGGCTGAGCAACTGCCAGGTGCACACGATCACCACCTGGACGCACAGCACCCAGAACACCGTCACGGCGGTCAGCGGCCACCGCAGGTAGGCGTGCTCCGGCGACTCCTGGGCCATGTGCGCGAACTGCCCGGGCAGCGAGAAGGTCTGAAATCCGATCAGGACCACGAACAGCACCACAAGGACGACCCTGAGAGCGGCTACCGCTCGACGTTCAACAGCCATGCATCGAGTTTCGCTCGTTACCTATCGAAAGTCAATCGGTACGGGATCCGCGCCATCCGGGTGGACCCGCATACTTGGACCGTGACCAACCAGAGCGACGCCCTCCCTGTGCTGACGATCGACGGCGCCTCGTTCGTCGACTTCGCCGGCTTCGTACGCGAGTTCTCGCGGCTGCTGCCGCACGCCACGTGGAACGGAAACCTCGACGCCTTCAACGACATCCTGCACGGCGGCTTCGGCACCCCCGAGACGCCGTGGGTGCTCAGGTGGCTCAGCTCCGACGCGTCGCGGGAGGCGCTCGGTCATGACGCGACGGCCCGATGGCTGGAGCAGATCCTGCGTACCTGCCACCCGTCGAACCGCGCCGGCATCGAGGCCAGGCTGCGCAACGCGCGACGCGGCCACGGGCAGACGCTGTTCGACATGATCGTCGAGATCATCCGCGACCACGGCCCACGCGGCGAGGAATCCGAGAACGGCATCATCCTCGAACTGCTCTGAACCGCGGCGGACGAACCAACCGCACCGTAACGATCTGGTCGGGATCATGTCCGCGGTTGGCTGGCGAGAAGGAAACCCGGGTGCCGATCGCCTACGTTCGCCGGTGGTAGTGGTTGCGGCGCGGCAGTTGCTCCGGGTCGAGCCAGGCCGGCGGCACGAACTCCGGGTGCCCGTCGCCGCCGAGGCGGACAGCCCAGTCGCTCTGATGGACGTGGCGGTGGTGGTGGCCGCAGAGCAGGACGGCGTTGTCGAGGCTGGTCGGGCCACCGTCAGCCCAGTGGCGGATGTGGTGGGCGGCGCACCAGCGCGGTGGTCGGTCGCAGCCCGGGAACGCGCAGCCGCCGTCCCGGAGGACCAGGGCTCGACGCAGCGGACCAGAGATGAGACGGCGCTGTCGACCCACATCGAGAACCTGGCCGGCACCGCCCAGCACGGCAGGCAGGATGGCGGCATCGCAGGCGAGCCGACGCACCGTGTCGGGGGTGAGCCGCAAGCCGACATCGAGCGCGCCGGCGCCCAATTGCCGGGTCAGCCCGTCGAAGCTGGTGGTGACGACGAGCTGGGCGGGATCGCCGCCATGTTCGGGCAGCTCACCGGTACGCAGGGCGAGCCGGCACACGTCGGCGAGAGCATCGTGGCGGCGCTGACCGGCACAGCGGGTGTCGTCGGGGCCGGAGGGCGCGCTCAGCGGATCGATGGCGGCGCGCAGCAGCGCGGCGGCCTCCGGGTCGAGGGTGCCGCTGAGCCGGAGCCGCCCGCCGGCCTGCTCGGAGATGGTGACGTGCCGGTCGCGGGCCACCCGGGCGGCCTCGGCGGCCAGGGCCGCCGCAGCGGCGGCATCGGCGAGGTCCGGAGCGACGTGGTCGAGGATCCGAGTGCCCATCTTGCGCAGCAGGATGGGATCGAACTGCTCGGCCCACTCCACCAGCACGCCGACGGCCTTGTCCGCGACCTCGACGCCCGCCGAGGCCGACACGGTGGCGGCCGTCTCGGCGATGACCCGGGCCTGCTCGACGCTGACCGCCCCATCCGCCAGGGCGGCCCGCACGCCGGGCGGTGCCACGTCGAGCGACGCAGCGAGGCCGACCAGCCGACGGGCGGCGGCGACGTCGAGGCGCAAACGGTGGCGCAGCCACACCGCCGTCGAGGACGCGCCCTGCGCGACCGCGGTGCCCCGACCGTCCAACTCCCGCACGACCGCCAACTGCACTGACGCCAGCCGCTGCTGGAGCCGGTGCGCGGCATCGAGCGCCACAATCAGATCGTGCTCGGAGAGCGCCCACGTGGCGGCGTCGGTGCAGGTCGCCACCGCACTCTCCGCCCGCGCCAACTCATCGATCACAGGCAAATTTTAGAACGGGTGTACGACAACTTCAGGCCCCTCGCAGGACCACATGCCACCCGAGCCGAGCGACGTACTCAGCCGTCGGCCAACTCTTCGATGCCACCGCTGAACTGATCAAGCTCCACCCCAACCCGGCGCCCGATCCGACGGAGCTGTTCACCCGGGTTCTGGCGTGGACCGCCCAGCCATCCCCGTGAGGCAGGGCCGGTCAGGCGCTCTCGCGCTTGGCGCGGCTGGGCTGCACGCGCTTGGGTTCGCCGGGCATCTTGGGGTGGTCCGGCGGGTACGGCAGGTCGCCCTGGCCGGCCGCGGCGTCGCGCTCGGCCCACTCCAGCAGGGGCGTGATGTCCCACGGGGAGTCGTCGATGCCGGCGTGCGGGTCGCCCTGCTCGGCGAGGCGGGTCGGGACGCTGCGCAGGTCGAAGTCGTCCGGGTCGACGTCGGGCAGCTCGTCCCAGGTGACCGGGGTGGAGACGGTGGCCCGCGGGTTGGCCCGCAACGAGTACGCGCAGGCGATCGTCCGGTCCCGGGCCATCTGGTTGTAGTCGACGAAGACCCGGGTGCCGCGCTCCTCCTTCCACCAGGCGGTGGTCACCAGGTCGGGGTTGCGGCGCTCCACCTCCCGGGCCAGCGCGATGGTGGCGCGACGCACCTCGGTGAACGTCCAGCGGGGCTGGATGCGCAGGTAGACGTGCACGCCGCGCCCCCCGGAGGTCTTCGGCCAGCCGGTCGCGCCGAGCTCGTCGAGGAGCGCGCGGACCTCCCCGGCGGCGCGCGCCGCGTCGGCGAAGTCGGTGCCGGGCTGCGGGTCGAGGTCGAGGCGCAGCTCGTCGGGGCGATCCACGTCGGCGGCGCGCACCGGCCACGGGTGGAAGACGATCGTGCCCATCTGTGCCGCCCAGGCCACGTGCGCCAGGTCGGCCGGGCAGAGTTCGGCCGCGCTGCGACCGCTCGGGAAGGTGATCTGGGCGGTGGTCACCCAGGGCGGCACGCCTCGCGTGGGCACCCGCTTCTGAAAGAACGCCTCACCCTCGATGCCCTCGGGGAAGCGTTGCAGCGTGGTGGGCCGGTCCCGCAGGGCGCGCATGATCCCGTCGCCGACCGCCAGGTAGTAGTGGAAGACGTCCGCCTTGGTGAACCCCCGCTGCGGGAAGATCACCCGGTCCGGACTGCTCAGCCGTACGCTGCGCCCGGCCACCTCGACCTCGGCGACCGCTGCCTTGGTGCCACCCATCCCGCGACCATATGCCACGCCCCCGACGTTCGACGTACCGTTGACGGGTGAGTCTTGACGACAACAACCTGCCCAAGACCGAGGACGAGTGGCGTGTCCGCCTGAGCCCCGAGGAGTTCCACGTCCTGCGGGAGGCCGGCACCGAACGCCCGTGGACCGGCGAGTACGTGGACACCAAGACCCAGGGCGTCTACCACTGTCGGGCCTGCGGTCTGGAACTCTTCTCCAGCGACACGAAGTTCGACTCGCACTGCGGGTGGCCGAGCTTCGACGACGCCATCCCGGGTCGGGTCAAGGAGATCGAGGACCGCAGCCTCGGCATGGCTCGTACGGAGATCCGCTGCGCCCGCTGCGACAGCCACCTCGGGCACGTGTTCCACGGCGAGGGCTTCACCCCCAAGGACACCCGGCACTGCGTCAACTCGATCTCGGTCCGGCTGGAACCGCGCTGACGGGCACGCTCAGGGCGTACCCCTGAGCAGCTCGACCTCGGCGCTGCCCCCGCCCGGGCCGGCCCCCCGCACCCGTACGCAGGGTGGATCTTGATCGGAAATGGTGTG
>NZ_JBFAPG010000089.1:0-16471 GCF_040675595.1 Micromonospora sp. NPDC049580 | reverse complement strand
CCTCGGCGGCGGCACACGTCAGACGGCGCTCAGGTGCCCTGTGCCCTGAAAAGCCGCTCGGCGACCGCGGCGCAGAGCCGCGTGACGCTCAGCCGGAGAACGGCTCGAAACTGACCACGGTCACCTTGATGTCGGCGCCACTCGGGGCCGTGTAGGTGCAGGTCTGCCCGGAGCGGCCACCCAGGATCGCCTTACCGAGCGCCGACTCGGGGCTGTAGACGGTGAGGTCGGTGGTGGCGGCGATCTCCCGTGAGCCGAGCAGGAAGGTCTCGGTGTCGTCGGCGTCGTCGTCGAAGTAGATCGTCACGACCATGCCGGGCGACACCGCGTCGGCCGTCGGGGCCTCGCCGACCTTGGCGGTGCGCAGCAGTTCCTGCAGGTAGCGGATGCGACCCTCGGCCTTGCCCTGCTCCTCGCGGGCGGCGTGGTAGCCGCCGTTCTCGCGCAGGTCACCCTCCTCGCGCCGAGCGTTGATCTCGGCTGCGATCGCCGGCCGGTTGGCGATGTGCTCGTCGAGCTCGGCCTGGAGGCGGTCGTACGCGTCCTGGGACAGCCAGGTGGCGGGCGCCTCGTTGCCAGTGGACACAGGCGTTCTCCTCAGTTGTGCGTGGCTGGCTGACAGGTGAACTACCAAGTTACCAGTGCGGTACGACACAGCGTGGCGGCGATCACCGCCGGTGTCCGCCTCCAGCACTCGCGGTCGCCGCGCCGCGACGGGTTGACCGCAGGCGTTGCGGAATGACGTCTGCGCAGCTCAGGCAGGAGGCCGGCAGCGCAGCACCTCGCCGATGAACGGTCGGGCGGAGGTGTTCAGACGGTGCCGGGTGGTGACGTGCCGGTCGCCGGATGCGGCGCTCACCGTGACCTCTTCGCGGGCCACCTCGACGCCGGCGCGGTCCCGGGCGCGCAGCACACAGACCGCCGAGCCGCCCGACGGCACGGTCACCCGGAAGTCGACGACCACCTGGCTGTCCGTGATGTCGGTGTACGTGATCACCTGAGCGTCGTAGACCGGGTCGCCGTACTGCCGGTAGAGCCGTAGCGAGATCAGGCTCAGCACCGTCACCAGCACCAGGAGGACCAGCGCGGCCAGCAGCGTACGGCGGCGGCCGTTGCCGGGCGCCCGTCGGCGACCGTAGCGGCCGGCGGGGAAAACCGGCGCGCCCGGTGAAATTGTGGCGTGCGTCTCGGTCACCGGCGGGTATCTCCTGGCGTTGTTGTCGGCGGCATCGGCAAGAATGGCAGAAGTCCATCCTCCCAGCCCGGCCAAACGGCAGGAATGGCAGGTCGGGCCCCGCGGTGCCGACCGGCAGCGGGGCGAGGAGGGTCCCGGCAGGTCAGCCGGTCGAGCCCGGTCGGGTCCACCGGCCGGCACAGACGAGGAGCGCCGAAGTTGGCAGAGCAGCTGCGTCTCATGGCCGTCCACGCGCACCCGGACGACGAGTCGAGCAAGGGTGCGGCGACGATGGCGAAGTACGTCGCCCAAGGGGTGGACGTGCTGGTGGTGACGTGCACCGGTGGTGAGCGCGGCAGCGTGCTCAACCCCAAGCTCGACCGGCCCGACGTCTGGGCCAACATCGCGGAGATCCGGCGCGCCGAGATGGACGCCGCGCGGGCGATCCTCGGCGTCGACCAGGCCTGGCTCGGGTTCGTCGACTCCGGCCTGCCCGAGGGTGACCCGCTGCCGCCGCTGCCCGAGGGCTGCTTCGCGCTCCAGGACGTCGAGGTGGCGGCCGGCCCGCTGGTGCGCCTGATGCGTGAGTTCCGTCCGCACGTGGTGACCACGTACGACGAGGAGGGTGGCTACCCGCACCCCGACCACATCATGTGCCACAAGGTGAGCGTGGCCGCGTTCGAGGCCGCCGGGGACCCGGAGCGCTACCCGGAGCTGGGTGCCCCCTGGCAGCCGCTGAAGCTCTACTACGACATCGGTTTCTCCAAGGCCAGGATCATGGCCCTGCACGAGGCCATGCTCGCCACCGGCGCCGAGTCGCCGTACGAGGATTGGCTCAAGCGCTGGGACGAGCGCCCGGACAAGGGCCCCCGCATCACCACCCGGGTGGACTGCGCCGAATACTTCCCCGTCCGGGACGACGCGCTGCGCGCCCACGCCACCCAGGTCGACCCGGACGGCTTCTGGTTCCACGTGCCCATGGAGCTGCAGCAGCGTGCCTGGCCGACGGAGGATTTCGAGCTGGCGCGCACCGTGGTGGACAGCCCGCTGCCCGAGTCCGACCTCTTCGCCGGAGTGCGGGAGACGGCGCACGCGGGTTGATTCCGGCCGGGGCTACCCTGGTAGGCAGTCGCACAACGGAGGAACGCCATGCTGACCGCTGCCCAGGTGCTCGCGGAGAACAACTTCGGTGACACCCGCACGGGTGGTCTGGCCGGACCGATGGGCCTCTTCCTCATCCTGCTGCTGTCCGCCGCGACCATCCTGCTGATCCGCAACATGAACGCCCGACTGCGGCGTCTGCCCGACCGGTTTCCCCAGCAGGGGCGGCCGACCGATGCGACCAGGGCCGACGCTTCAGTCGTCGATCCGACAGACGGGACCAGCGCGCATGATTCATCCACGCGCGCTCCCAATGGGCACCAGCAGCAGCGGAACGGGTAGTCCGCGCATGATTCACGCCGAACCGGGTGGTGGACCCCTGTTGCGACCACCCGGTTTGGCTTAGCCTTCCGCCGGGGGGACCAAAAGTCCCCGAGCCGTGCGCGGAAGGGGGCGCCGATGACCGTCACAGCACCGGCCGCCCGCCGTACCGTCGGTCGGTCGGCTGACGGGGGAGGTCGATGACCTCCGGCACGGGCGGCGACCCGTTCGACCGTCTCGGGGTGCACGGCATGCCAGCCCGGCTGCTCGTGCTGACGGCTGCGGTGACGGTGACGGCTCTGGCCGCCGCCGTGGTCGGTCTGACCCTTCCGGCCGGGCTGCCGTCCGATGATCCTCTTGGTGCTCCGGCCCGCTTCGGCATCGCCGTCGCCGTCCTCGCCGTGGCCCAACTCGCCCGGCTTCGCTTCCGCACCTCCGCCGGCATGGTCAGCATCACCTGGGGCGAGGCCGCCCTGATCGTCTGCCTCTACCTCGCGCCGGCCGGCTGGCTGCCGTCGGCCACCCTGCTCGGCACCGGGCTGGCCTGGACGGCGCTGTCGCTGCACAGCGACCGTCGCCCGCCGCTGGAGATCGTCCGGATCGCCGCGTCGCTGACTGCCGCGTCGGCGCTGGCCGTGACCGTGACCACCGCCCTGGGGCATCCGCTGCTCGCCTCGCCGACGCCGATGCTGGCGCTGGCCGTGATCGCCGGTTCGGTGACCTACCTCCTGGTGACCGCGTGGCTCGGTGGCGTGACGCTGGGTCTGCGGCACGGGCTGCCCATCGGGCCGCCGCTGCTCGCCGCGCTGCGCGGCAAGCTGCTGATGTTCGTGGGCAACGTGGCGGTCGGCCTGGTCGTGGTCGCGCTGCTGGAACTGGATCCGCGCTGGTTGCTGCTGCTCCCGCCATTGCTCTGGCTGCTGCAACAGACCTACCGCTACCGGCTGCGCGCGGACCAGGAACGCCGGACGTGGCGTGCCTTCGCCGAGGCCACCGCGGCCCTCAACCAGCTCGACGAGCGGGGCGTGGCCAGCGCGGCGGTGACCGGCGCGCTGGCGCTGTTCAACGCCGAGTTGGTCGACGTCGACGTGGCCCGGGCCGACGGCAGGTGGCGTCGCTACCGGGGAGACGCCGGCGGTCGGCTGCTCGACCGGGAGGTGAGCCCTCCGGACCGGTCGGAGCCCGACGAGTACGAGTTGGTCCGTCCCCTGTCGGTGGGCGCCGCGCCGGTCGGCCAGCTACGGGTCCGGTTCCCGCGCTCCGCTCCACCCGCGACCCGGGAACGGGACGCGGTGGCGGCCTTCGGCGACGCGCTCGCCGCCGCCCTGCACGACGCCGCGACCCATCGCGAGCTGCGGCTGGTCACCGCCCGATCGTCGTACGAGGCGGTGCACGACCCGCTCACCGGGCTGGCGAACCGTACGGCGATGCTCGGCAAGGGCGACCAGTCGCTGCGGCAGCTCGCCCACGACCACCCGGTTGCGCTGCTGCTGCTGGACATCAACCAGTTCAAGGAAGTCAACGACACCCTCGGGCACGCGGCCGGCGACCAGTTGCTGCGGCTGACCGCCAACCGGCTCAGCGCGCTGGCCCGCCCCGGTGACCTGCTCGGCCGGCTCGGCGGCGACGAGTTCGCGCTGCTGCTCACCTCGGTCCCCGTGCTCGGCGACCGGGCCGCGCCGATGGCGCACGCGCTGCGGCAGGCTCGCGAGATCGCCGAGCGGCTGGCCGCACCGACCGAGGTGGCCGGGGTGCGGATGTCCATCGAGGTCTCCGTCGGGGTGGTGGTCGCCGACGCCGGCACCGCCGACCTGACCGAGCTGCTGCGCCGCGCGGACATCGCGATGTACCAGGCCAAGGAGGGCGGCGGCAGCGTCGCCGCGTACGACAGCACCCGGGACGCGGCCAGCACCGACCAGTTGGCCCTGCTGGCCGAGCTGCGCGAGGCGCTGAAGGTCGACGACCAGTTGGTGCTGGCGTTGCAGCCGGCGGTCGACCTGGCCACCGGCGCGCCCACCGGGGTGGAGGCGCTGATCCGCTGGCAACACCCCCGCCGTGGCTGGCTGAACCCGGCCGACTTCATCCGCCCGGTCGAGAACAGCGAGCAGCTCGGAACGTTCACCCGCTACGTGCTCGACAAGGCGCTCGGCGTGGCCGCCGGCTGGGCCCGCGAGGGGCTGGACGTCCCGATCTCGGTCAACCTCTCCGCGCGCAGTCTGCTCGACCCGCGCCTGCCGGCGGAGATCGCCGACGCGCTGCGCCGACATCAGGTGCCGCCGCACCGGCTGGTCCTGGAGATCACCGAGACGGTGGTGATGAGCGAGCTGGAGATCATCGACGAGGTGCTCGCCACGCTCCGGTCGATGGGTGTGCAGCTCGCGGTGGACGACTTCGGCACCGGCTTCTCCTCGTTGACCTTCCTCACCCGGATCGCCGTGGACGAGTTGAAGGTGGACCGCTCGTTCGTGATCCGGATGACCGACTCGCCGGAGGCCGCGGCGATCGTCCGGACCACCGTCGGGCTCGCCCACGAGCTGGGGCTGCGGGTGGTCGCCGAGGGTGTGGAGACGGCCGAGCAGCGGCTGGCCCTGGCCGAGCTGGGCTGCACGTCGGCGCAGGGCTACCACTTCTTCAAGCCGATGCCGGCGGACAAGATCGGCGCGGTGCTCGGGTCGCTGCGCGACTCGGCCGAGTCGAACGTCTTCCGGCTACGCGCCGACGGCGCCTCCTGACGAGGAAAGCCGGGGGTTAACAGGAATTGCGTAGCGGAGTGCGCTTGCAGAACCGGACACCGGGGCGGCAAGTTCCTACTGCATCTGGGGAGCGCTGGCCGCACCGCCCTGCATCGCTAGGGCCAGGCACTCCTGCCCGGACAAAGCCGTGCCCCGGGCGGCATGCAGAGCAGAGGCGGACCCGGGGCTTACGTCCTTCACGGTACCACGCCAACCCACGCAGGTAACCCGTTCGGACGGAGTGACTGAGCATGAGCGCCGACGACCTGCCGGACTGGATTCGCCGAGCGTTCTCCGTCCCGCGACTGAACCCGTACCTGACGGAGAGCGGGCAGGATCCGGATGAAGCGGTGGGGCTCTACTGGTGGAACATCGAGGTATCTGCTGCCTTCTACGGACCGCTGCACTGTCTCGAAGTTGCGCTCAGGAATGCTCTACACGACCAACTCTGCCGCCGATTCGGTCGATCGGACTGGTGGGCGTCGGCGTCGGTTCCCCTGACCGATCACGGCATCCGACTGGTGACCGAAGCGACGCTCAAGTGCCGTCGCAGGGGCCTGACGCCACCCACGGCCGATGATGTCGTCGCCGAACTGAGCTTTGGATTCTGGGTTTCTCTGCTCAGCAATCACCGCGGCTCCTCCTACGACCGGTTGCTCTGGGTCCCGACGCTGCACCTGGCGTTCCCGCATTACTCTGGCCGAAGGGCTGAACTGCACGAGGCGTTCGAAACCATGCGGCTGCTGCGGAACAGGATCATGCACTACGAGCCCATCCACCACCGGGACCTGGCCGCCGACCACCGCAAGCTCTATCTCCTGTTGGGCAGGATGGATCCCACGCTGGCAAAGGAGATCCGAGGGCTGGATCGAGTCGAGACGGTCCTTATGCGACGCGTAGATTTACGTTCGCGAATAGCGCGGCCGGGCTTCTGAGGCTCGCATGGACACCCTCGGCGCAGATCTCGTTTCCCGATCTGACATCGCACGCCTCGCGGGCGTGGAACGCCCGGCCGTCACCAACTGGGAGCGTCGGTACTCCAACTTCCCGAGACCGGTCGAAACGCCTCGCGGACAACTTTTCCAACGAGATGAGGTGGTCGCCTGGCTCTCCCGGCGTCCAATACCTATGAAGTCGCTCCGGGATGACGAACTGCCGGGTAGTACATACGGCTGCCGTGTGGAACCAAGTGCGCAGCCCGGAGCGCAGAGGGAAGAGTCCGCATCCGAAGGGGATTGCCGACTGGTCAGGGAGGTCGTCGGTCTTACGGCAGACCTTCACCGATCGGCGACCCGCGATGGTGTTTTTTGGCACGTCGTCCTGGCGCTCGTATTCCTGCGCCGCTTCCGACCGGTGGTCTGGCACCATCTTCTACTCAACCAGCCGGCCCAACGAAATAATCAGTTCGCCGGCGTATTCGCAGACGCTGGCTTGTTCGAGTCGGCTAGGATTGCCGAGCGGTTGGTCGACGCGCCACCGGCGACTCTGCGCCCCTTGGGTCGCGTGATCGACCTCCTTGACAGCGTGGCCGCGGAGCCGTCTGATCTCCTCGCCGTCTTCGAGCACGCGCTCGACCAGCTCGGCGACGACCTGTCGTACGAGTTTGTCACCCCTCGATCGGCCGCTCGGCTGATTGCGGAGATGGTTGGTCCGATCACTGCTGGCTCGCGTTGTTTCGATCCGTTCTGCCGCACGGGAGAACTTCTCGTCGAGGTCAACCGTGTGGCTGGAGAGGGCGGTGCCGTACCCGTTGTCGTGAGGGGTTCGCACCCCGAACCAGCTTTCGTGGAACTGGCGGAGATGAACCTTTCCATGCATGGGGCGAGTGCCCTCGTGTCGAGGTCGGAGCCGGCTTCACCCGCGATGCCTGTCAGTGAGCGGTTCGACGTCGTGGTATCGAATCCGCCTTTCGGCTCGCTGGCGGAAGCCGACGTGATGCATCGGCGGTATGGACCCTCCCGCAGGCGGGAGTTTAACTGGCTGCAAATCGTCGTCGAATCGCTCGACGAGAATGGGCGGGGCGGAGTCATCATGCCCAATGGTGCCGCCTTCACCCTCAGTCACCGGGATCGGGAAATCCGGCGAGCTCTTGTCGAGGATGGAGCGCTTACCGCAGTGGTGGCCCTGCCCACGCAGCTCTTCCGGGGGACATCGATCGGGGTGACCCTGTGGCTGGTGCAACGTCCATCCGGACAGAGCGGTGAGATGCTCTTCATCGACGCCCAGAAGCTGGGCGTCATGTCCACGCGGACCCGCCGGCAGTTGGCGCCGCAGGACATCGAGGAAGTGTCCCAGGAGTATCGACGCTGGCGGTTGGCCCTCCGGACGGACGGCACGTTTGTCCCGCGGGCCGGCTTCAGCGCGACAGCCACGGCGGCTGCCATTGCCAAACAGAACTACTCGTTGTTTCCGCCGAGCTACGTGGAGCCTGGCCCGATCGCACCGGACCGCGACTCCGAGGCGGACTTCTGGACGCTGGCGAAAGAGTTGGTTCGATTGACCGATGCTGCGCAAGAGGCAGATGCCGACGTCCGCAAGATGTTGAGGGGGTTCAGCGAAGGATGAGCCTGCTGGATGTCGTACCCCGAGGCTGGGCGGAGTCCAGTCTGGGAGATGTCGCCGATATTCGGTCCGGGCCCTCGGGAGCGGCTGTGAAGACGGACGACCGCAGCGCGGACGGCGTAGGCATGATCGCTCCAAAGGACCTACATGACGGGCGGGTCCAGCCGGATGCTGTCAGCCGCGTCCGTGCCGATGTGGCGGCCGCTCTCGCGCCCTACACCGTCGTTCTGGACGACATCGTTGTTACCCGAACCGGCACGGTTGGCCGACTCGCATGGATTCCGTCGGCATGCAACGGGTGGCTTTTCTCCACCAGCCTGATGAGGGTACGTCCTCATCGAGTGGTGTCGCGGTATCTCGCCTACTACCTCGCGCTGCCCGAGGCGCAGGAGTGGGTACGGCGGCGAGCCCGGGGTACGGCTGTGCCGTCGATGAGCGCGGCAGTGCTCGCTGGCCTGCCGGTAGTGCTTCCGCCCCTTGAGGATCAGCAAGAGATCGCTCGTGCTCTCGCGCTGTTGGATGCGCAGGTCGAGGCACACGCCACGCTGAGTCGGTTGGCAGCGCAGACACGGAATACGCTGGCCGGAATGATGATGCGAGGTGAAAGACCGGACCGGCTCGCGCTTCGTGGGTAGCTTTTTCACACTCTTCTGGCATGGCTGGTTATGGTCGTCGGGTGAACCGACTCGCCGACGCCACCAGCCCGTACCTGCTCCAGCACGCCGACAACCCGGTCGACTGGTGGCCCTGGTGCGACGAGGCGTTCGCCGAGGCGAAGCGACGGGACGTCCCGGTGCTCATCTCGGTCGGCTACGCGGCCTGCCACTGGTGCCACGTCATGGCGCACGAGTCGTTCGAGAACGAGCAGGTCGGTGCCCTGCTGAACGACAACTTCGTGTCGATCAAGGTGGACCGTGAGGAGCGCCCCGACGTCGACGCCGTCTACATGACCGCCACCCAGGCGATGACCGGGCAGGGCGGCTGGCCGATGACTGTCTTCGCCACCCCGGACGGCACCCCGTTCTTCTGCGGCACCTACTTCCCGCGCGCCAACTTCACCCGCCTGCTCCAGTCGGTCACCACCGCCTGGAAGGACCAGCGGGACGAGGTGCTGCGCCAGGGCGCCGCCGTGGTCGAGGCGATCGGCGGCGCACAGGCCGTGGGCGGCCCCACCGCCCCGCTGGACGCCCCGCTGCTCGACGCCGCGGCCGCCAACCTCGCCGGTGAGTACGACGCGACGAACGGCGGGTTCGGGGGCGCCCCGAAGTTCCCGCCGCACATGAACCTGCTCTTCCTGCTGCGCCACCACCAGCGCACCGGCGACCCGCGCAGCCTGGAGATCGTCCGGCACACCGCGGAGGCGATGGCCCGCGGCGGCATCTACGACCAGCTGGCCGGCGGCTTCGCCCGCTACTCGGTGGACGCGCACTGGACGGTGCCGCACTTCGAGAAGATGCTCTACGACAACGCGCTGCTGCTGCGCGTCTACGCGCAGCTCTGGCGGCTGACCGGCGACCCGCTGGCCCGTCGGGTCGCCCGGGACACGGCCCGGTTCCTCGCCGACGAGCTGCACCGGCCGGGGGAGGGGTTCGCGTCCGCGCTGGACGCCGACACCGAGGGCGTCGAGGGGCTCACCTACGCCTGGACGCCGGCGCAGCTCGTCGAGGCGCTCGGCGACGAGGACGGCCGGTGGGCCGCCGACCTGTTCACGGTGACCGAGGCTGGCACGTTCGAGCACGGCATGAGCGTGCTCCGGCTCGCCCGGGACGTCGACGACGTCGCGCCCGAGATCCGGGCCCGCTGGCAGCGGGTGGTCGGGCAGTTGCTCGCGGCCCGCGACACCCGGCCCCAGCCGGCCCGCGACGACAAGGTGGTGGCCGCCTGGAACGGGCTGGCGATCACCGCGATCGCCGAGTTCCTCCAGGTCGCCGCGCTGTACGCGTCGCCGCAGGACGAGGACGCCAACCTGATGGAGGGCGTCACCATCGTCGCCGACGGCGCGATGCGTGACGCCGCCGAGCACCTGGCCACCGTGCACCTGGTCGGCGGCCGGCTGCGCCGGGTCTCGCGCGACGGCAGGGTCGGCGAGCCGGCCGGGGTGCTGGAGGACTACGGCTGCGTGGCCGAGGCGTTCTGCGCGCTGCACCAGCTCACCGGCGAGGGTCGCTGGCTCAGCCTGGCCGGTCAACTGCTGGACACCGCGCTGGAGCACTTCGCCGCGCCCGGGGGCGCGTACTACGACACGGCCGACGACGCGGAGCGGCTGGTCGCCCGGCCGGCCGACCCGACCGACAACGCCACCCCGTCGGGTCGGTCGGCACTGATCGCCGGCCTCGTGTCGTACGCCGCGCTGACCGGGGAGACGCACTATCGGGAGGCCGCCGAGACCGCGCTCGCCACCGTGGCGCCGATCGTCGGGCGGCACGCCCGGTTCGCCGGGTACGCGGCCATGGTCGGCGAGGCGCTGCTCTCCGGGCCGTACGAGATCGCTGTGGCGACCGACGACCCGGCCGGCGATCCGCTGGTGGCCGCGGCTCGGCGGCACGCCCCGCCCGGAGCGGTGGTGGTCGCCGGTCGCCCGGACCAGCCCGGGGTGCCGCTGCTCGCCGACCGGCCGCTGGTCGACGGACGGTCCGCCGCGTACGTCTGCCGGGGTTTCGTCTGCCAGCGACCGGTCACCTCGGTCGAGGACCTGGTCGCCGAGCTGGGTTGAGTTGTAGCGCCCGGTAGTTGCCGGCGCCGCGCACCGGGCGGTCGGCGCGGCGTTGTCGAGGTGGGTCACCGGCCCTGCGGATCGGCACGGCGGCCGCCCGGATAGGCTGGCCGCGCTATGGATTCCCGTACCGGTCTGCCTGTTGTCGGCATGGTGGGTGGCGGCCAGTTGGCCCGGATGACCCACCAGGCCGCGATCGCCCTCGGCCAGTCACTGCGTGTGCTCGCGAGCGCCCCCGACGACGGCGCGGCGCTGGTCGCCGCCGACGTCCAGTACGGCGACCACACCGATCTGGCCGCCCTGCGCACCTTCGCCAAGGGCTGTGACGTGGTCACCTTCGACCACGAGCACGTGCCCAACGAGCACATCCGCACCCTGGCGGCCGAAGGGGTGACCCTGTACCCGCCGGCGGACGCGTTGCTGCACGCCCAGGACAAGCAGGTGATGCGGGAACGCCTCACCGAGCTGGGCGCGCCCAACCCCGCGTGGCGGCCGGTCGGCGAGCCCGCCGACCTGGTCGGCTTCGGTGAGCAGGTCGGCTGGCCGGTGGTGCTCAAGGCGGCCCGGGGCGGCTACGACGGTCGGGGTGTCTGGATGGTGGACGACGCCACCCAGGCCACCGAGCTGGCGACCACGCTGCTCGCCGGAGGCACCCGGCTGATCGTCGAGGAGCGGGTGCCGCTGCGTCGCGAACTCGCCGTGCAGGTGGCCCGCTCGCCGTTCGGGCAGGTGGCCGCGTACCCGGTTGTCGAGACGGTCCAGCGCGACGGCATCAACGTCGAGGTGCTGGCCCCGGCGCCCGGCCTGGACGAGGAGTTGGCCGTCGCCGCTCAGCAGCTCGCCATCGACCTGGCCACCGCGCTCGGCGTGGTCGGCCTGCTGGCCGTGGAGCTGTTCGAGGTGCGCGACGACGCGGGCCGGCCGGCGATCGTGGTCAACGAGCTGGCCATGCGCCCGCACAACTCGGGGCACTGGACCATTGAGGGCGCCAGGACCTCGCAGTTCGAGCAGCATTTGCGGGCGGTGCTGGACTACCCGATGGGTGACACGGCGCTGACCGCGCCGGTGGTCGTGATGGCGAACGTCCTCGGCGGCGAGCCGGGCGGAATGTCGATCGACGAGCGGCTGCACCACCTCTTCGCCGCCGAGCCGGGCGCCAAGGTGCACCTCTACGGCAAGCAGGTACGCCCCGGCCGCAAGATCGGGCACGTCACGGTGCTCGGCGACGACCTGGACGACGTACGGGCGCGGGCGGCGCGGGCCGCACGCTGGCTGCGCATGGGGCATGAGTGACCCGGGCGGCCGCGAACCAAGGAGGACCCCGGTGACCACGGTCGGACTGATCATGGGTAGCGACTCGGACTGGCCCACGATGCGGGCCGCCGCCGAGGTGCTGGACGACTTCGAGGTGTCCTACGAGGTGCGGGTCATCTCGGCACACCGGACGCCGGTCGCGATGATCGACTATGGTCGCGACGCCGCCGACCGGGGGCTCAAGGTGATCATCGCCGGTGCCGGTGGCGCCGCCGCCCTGCCGGGCATGGTCGCCTCGGTGACGCCGCTGCCGGTGATCGGCGTGCCGGTGCCGTTGAAGCACCTCGACGGGATGGACTCGTTGCTGTCCATCGTGCAGATGCCGGCGGGGATTCCGGTGGCTACCGTGTCGATCGGCAACGCCCGCAACGCCGGCCTGCTGGCCGTCCGGATCCTCGGCGCCTCCGACGAGACCCTGCGCGCCCGGATGGCGACGTACCAGCGGGACCTGGAGCAGCTCATCAAGACCAAGGACGCAGCCCTCCAAGCCACCCTCCCGTAACCCCTGCGGCCAACCCGGCCGGGTGACGGTGACCGGCGCACGAACCCGGCCCACTCACCGTCCCCACCCACCCACGCCGCCGTGACCCTCCGTTTCATCTCATGCCGCGTAGCGCGGTCTGGAGGCGTTCCTGGGCGCGGCGGCGGCGTTCGTTGCTGGCCCCGAGGACGAGCAGCAGGAGCCCCACGGGGATCAGCGCCAGCCACGGACCGAGGCTGAACAGCGCGTGGATCGCGGCGATCGCGGTGACCGACGCGCCGACGATCACCGGGGCCTGCTGCCGGCTGGACGAGCCGAAGATCAGCACCGCCACCGCACCGAGCAGCAGCAGCATCTGCCGCAACGTGCTGGAATCGGTGGCCAGCACGATCGCCAGCGTCGGCAGGAACGCGGCGACCAACGCCGGCCCGTACGCCACCCAGCTGCTCAGATCCGGTCGGTGCCGTAGTTCGAGCACGCCGACCAGCAGGGCCAGCGCGGCGAACGGCAGCGTGTACGCCTCGGGCAGCGCCACGTCGGCGACGTGCATCAGGATCCACCAGGCGGTGATCTCGCAGAACACCACAGCCCAGAAGAGGATTCGGCGTTCCACCGGCCGTCGTCCGGGACGGGTCGCCGCCACGCCGAGGACCGCTCCCCAGGCGGCCAGCAGGGCGGCGATGTGCCGGGGGGAGTCGAAGGCGAGCGCCAGCGCGATCAGGGCCGCCGCGTACCCGCTCCACTGCACGGTGGCGGCCTCGCGCTGCGCCTCCGGGCGGCGCAGTCGGGGCAGGGTCGCGGCGAACACCTGCAGGACCGCTCCGACGGCGAGCACCCCGAACGCGGACCAGACCGCTGCCAGCCCGACGATCAGGCCGGCGGTGAGCACGAAGAGCTGGGCCATCAGCGAGGCGAAGAGCCAGCCGAGGATGCGCGCCCGCTGGGTGGTGCCGAACAGGGCCGCCACCACGCCCACGCCGACCGCGCCCCCGAGGGTGAACAGGGTCAGTTGCCGGTCGGCCAGGCTGCCGGCCAGGCCGGCCCCACCGGCGGCGAGGCCGATGGCGAAGACCAGCACCCGGGCCAGCCGCAGCGAACGGGCCGGCTCGACGAGGGGCGGTGGCGGGGTCAGGGCGAGGCCGAGCATGGAGATGGTGAAGACGGAGAGCGCGGCGAGCGTGCTCGCCGGCCACCCACTGCCCAGCGCGATGGGCGCGATCAGCAGCGTGACGGCAGCGCCGGGTAGCACCACCGGTACGGCACGGGACCGCCGTCCGCCGCTGAACCCGGTAGCGGCCAGGGCCGCCGTCGCGGTGAGCAGCAGCGCGGTCAGCACGTGGGTCGGGTTGACCACGTCCGCCGGCGGCGTGAGCAGCTCCGGCGGCGGACCCTGCCAGATCCGGCTCAACGTGCGGTGTGGCTCGACGAGGGCGACGACCAGGGCGGGCGCGATCGACGCGACCGCCAGGGCGGTCGGCAACGCGGCGGCCGCGAGCGCCCCGGCGGAGGGGCTGACCCGCCACCGCCGCCGGTCCGGGTCGTCCGGCAGTCGCCGCAGCGCACCGTCGAGGAGCACCGCCCAGCGGCGGACCGGCTGGGCGGAACCGGTGGGCGGCACGGTCGCCGCGCGGATCAGCTCGGCGAGGACACCGAGCAACGCGGCGGCGGCCGCGTAGACCCCGGCCGGGAGCCCGGTGGGGATGGCGGCGAGCGCGCTGATGCTGGCACCGCCGACCACGGCCACGCTGACCCAGGGCAGGTACTGCGGAACGTGCCGGCGTACCGCGGCGACGCCGGCCAGACCGAGGCTGGACGCCGCCAGCGCGGCGGTCAGCACCACCTGTGCCGAGTGCTGGAACTCGACGGCCAGCGCCGCCACCGCGCCGGGCAGCGCGAGCAGCGCGGCGCCGGCCGCCGCGCCACCGATCTGCGCCAGGTGCGGCGGCATGCCCTCGGTCTCCAGGTCGGTCACCTGCGGCCCGGCCAGGACGCGCGCCAGCGCGGCCACCACGATGCCGATCAGCGCGATGCTGCCCAGCGCCAGCGCGGTGGTCCACGGGCGAACCAGGCCGGCACCGGCCCCGTGCAGCGCGACCACCCCGGCCACGGTGGCCCGGGACAGCCCGGCCCGAGCCTCCTCGCTGGCCACCGCCGCCATCCCGTAGACGGTGGCGACCATGGCCCCGACGAGCACCGGCGACCACCAGGGCAGGTCGAACGCGGCCGGTGCGCCGATCGTGGCGAGCACCACGGCCACGCCGGACGCGTCCCACCGCCAGGGCGGCGGGAGCAGGAGGCCGGCGGCGACGGCCAACAGCACCAGCGCGATCGGCGCCTGCCAGGTCGCGCCGCCGGTCGGCGCGGCCGGCCAGCCGCTCAGGTCGCCGTCCCAGATCGGCCCGGGGGTGGCCAGCACACCGACCCCACCGCGCAGCGCCGTCCAGCCGGCGAGCACGCCGATGAGCAGGCCGCCGACGGCGATGCCGAGGATCGGGCCGCGTCGCCACTCCTCGGGCATGGCACGGGCGCCCACGGCCACCACCAGGACCAGGCCGGCGGCCACCGCCAGTTGCCCACCCGGAGCGAGGACCGCGGCGATCCGCACCATTGTGGCGATCAGGGCGGTGGTCACCGCCGCGGCGGCCAGGTCCGAGCCGTCCAGGGTGAGGTCCGAGCGGCGGCCGGCGTCGATCGACGGGGCCAGGAAGAGCAGCACCGCGGCGACCAGCAGCAGCGCACCGACCCAGGCGTCGGCGACCGTCGCACCGGGTGCGCCGAAGGCGGCGGCGGTGACGACGAGCGCGCCCAGCCCGGTGCCGACAGACAGGGGCGCCGGGATGCGCCGCTGGGACACCTGCACCATGGCGGCGTACCCGAGGGTCACACAGACGGCCAGGAAGCTCGCCGCCAGCACCGGGACGGTCGCCTCGCGGAGGCTGGCCGGGGTGGGGGTCTCGTCGACGGGCATGGTCGCGGCCACGAACGCGGCCACCGCTCCGGGCAGCGCGAAGGCCGCCCCTCCGGCGGCCCAGTCCGTGACCGTGTCGGCGGCGGCCGACGCGATCCGGACCCGGGGCGCCAGCGCGACCAGCGCGCCGGCCGCGAAGAGGGTGAGCAGGACCGCGGCGGTGAGCGCCGGACGGGACAGGCCGGCGCCCGCGCCGAACAGGCCCACCACGGCGGCGCCGGCCGCGTGGGCCAGGGCGGCCCGGGTGGTACGCGCGGAGAGGCCGATGACCCCGATGCCGATCGCGGTGACCACCATCGGCCAGGGCGCCGAGGCCCAGCCGAGCCCGAACGACGCCGGTACGGCGAGCGCAGTCAGCGCGGCCCCGGCGACCGCGAACTCGCGGCGGATCTCCGGCGGCAGGGCCAGCACCGCGGCGATGGTGAGCAGGAACGCGGCGGCGGCGAGTTGCCACGTGGTCGGGCCGACGGCGGCGGCCAGCTCGGCCGGGTACCTGTCCAGGTCGGCGCTCCACGCGGGCAGTGCCGCCCGGACCGGGGCGACCCCGGCGCGCAGTGCTCCTCCGGCGACCACCAGTCCGCTGACGGTGAGGGCGACCGCCGAGGCGATCTGCGGGCCGCGTCGGGCGGTCTCGGGGACCGCGCGTACCGCCAGCCCGGTCACCGTGATCACCGCCGCGATCAGCAGCAACGCCTGGCCGGGCAGGGCCACGGAGACGATCCGGCCGAACGCGCCGATCACGGCCAGGGTGAGGATGCCGGCCGCCACGTCCGGCAGCGGTGGGCGGCGCAGCACCAGCGCGCCGGCCAGCCCGACGGCGGCGGCCAGCAGGAGCACCAGTCCGGCACCGGTCGCCGTCGGTACGGCCTCTGCCCGCAGCAGGGCGGTGACCGCGTACGCCAGGGCGACCGCGACGGCCACCGCGTGCAGCGACCAGGTCAGCTCGCGCAGCCCGGGAACCGCGCGGGCGGGCCGGGCGTCGACGGTGCCCGCGCCCGCGTCGATCAGCTCGCCGGCCTCCTCCGGGTCGGCCTCCGGTCGCGCCTCGGCGGCACGTTGCCGGGGCGCCGCCGATCCGGTGGCCGCGTCCGGCAGGTCCTGCCGG
>NZ_JBFAPG010000088.1:0-16494 GCF_040675595.1 Micromonospora sp. NPDC049580 | reverse complement strand
GACGCCGTACTCCTGGCCGAAGATGAACGTGTTCTGCGCTGTCGGCAGGCCCGCGCACACCACCACGGCGAGCAACTGTGGCGCCGACAGGTGCAAAGCCAGCCCGGCCGCGTACGCGATGACCGGCTGTGCGACGAGCTTCAGCGCGGTGATCACAGCCAGCTCCAGCTTGGTCGGCTCTGCTCGCGACGGCGCCGTGCGGTGCAGTGACGCGCCGAGCGCGACCAGGGCGGTCGGAACCGCGGCGCCCGACAGCAGGGTGAGCGACGCGCCGGCCGCCGACGGCAGATGCAGGCCGGCAGCCGAGCACGCGACACCGAGCAGCGACGCCAGGATCACCGGGTTGCGTACCGGCAGGGAGGCGATACGGCGGACCCGTACCCGCCCGGCCGGGTCGCTGTGCCGATCCAGGGCGACCAGGATCACGGGCGTCACCACCAGCACCTGCAGCAGGACCACCTCCGCCAGGAACGACACGTCGCCGAGGACCTGCGTTGCGATCGGGATGCCCAGGTTCGCCGAGTTCACGTACCCGGCGGCCATGCCCCAGATCGGCCGTTCGCCGGGCTCGCGACCGAACAGCCAACTCGCGCCGACCCAGCCGAACCCGACGACCGCGGCAGTGCTCAGCCCAAAGGCGAGCAGCGAGCGGCCGGCGAACCCGGAGAGCGGCATTCGGGACAGGGCCAGGAACAGGGCGGCCGGCATCGCAAGATGGAACACGAACCGGCCGAGCACCGACGCCACCGCCTCGCCCAGCAGACCCCAACGACAGGCCGCGTAACCGACCGCGGTAAGGATCCAGATCGGTACGAACGCCGACACCAAACTCATACGGGCGTCACCGGCGGGCGGGCGTCGCGCCGGCTCAGGGACTGGCGGGCGTCCGGGGCGTACGAGCCGAGAAACCCGGCGACAATCTCGCTCTCAGTCCTCGAGTGGATCCCAGTGGTTGCCATAGCGCAGCAGTGATTGGGCCAGGTCGGGGTGAGCGGCCGCCCACACGGTGTCGAACAGAAACCACTGCTGGTACCCGAATGACTGACCACAGTGCATGGTGACTTGGGCGAGATGTTCGTCGACCTCGATGCGCGACGCGTCGGGGCGTCGGCCGTCGACGTATCGGCCCGTTGTAAGAAGCTCCATGGCTTCGCGGTGGGCGGGGCCGTGCTCGTTGGGCAGGTCGGGCCACGGGTCGGCGTTGAGGTTGAAGCCGGGCCATCTGTTGCACCGCTCCAGCGCCGGCCTGATGGCGTCTTCTTCGGGCGCGACGAGTGCTCGCAAGACCAGCAGCTCGGGTGGCCATTCTGCACCGCTGTCGGGGTCCGCGGTCCGGAGATGTCCGGCCAGTTCCCGCAACCCGACCCCCGGGAATACCAGCGGCTGGGAGCAGGCGAGGCTTTCGCTGTCGTAGAACGTGAGGAACACCGCGTACGTGCTGGCGTCACCGGTACTGGCGGGCGTAACGACTGTCACCGGCACATCGGCGACGAACGACGTCGACTCACCTTCCGCGCCAGGCAACGGCCACGACTGGAACAGGTATGCCAACCGGTCGGGGGCGGTCGCGACCACCTCGTCATCGAGGAAGAAATAGGCCAGTTCCACCTCGTCGTCATCGGTCCGTACCCGGAGGCTGTGATCGTCGAGGCGGATGGAGTCCTCGTCACCCTCGACGTACAAGTGCTCATGCAGGAGCTCGCGCAGCTCGCTGGTCGTTGCCGCCCGAGACAGGCCGTGCTTCCGTGCCGCCTCGAAGATCGAATCGAGGCCGTAGACGTCACCGCCCAGCTCGTTCTCGACCCAGGACTCCGGATCGTCGCAGTCCCAGCCTCGCCGGAACCAATTCAGCACGGTCTCGTCCGGCAGCCGCCGGACCCGCTTGCTCAACTGGCCCTCGTAGTGAGAGCGATACACGAAATGCACGGCATGACGGTACTGCAGCCGGTCACGCGGATGTGGACGGCCGGAGCACACTCTTCTGCCGCCGTTGGCGCAGCGCCGGTGGGGAGACGGCTATCGGCTGCCTGCCGGCTGGAATAGAGATCTACTCTCAGACCACCCTCAGTAAGGTGGCAGTGGTGCGGCCGGGCGTACCGCCGTGAAGTCGCAGTGCTCGTACCGGGTGGCGGAGAGCAGTAGCAGCCACTCGTCACAGCCCTGCCACGGGTAGAGGTCGGCGGCTCCGCCGCGTACGGTCCGGGGCCCGTCGCCGGTCCGTGGTCGCCGACATTGGATTCTGCCGATGACCATGCACCGCGCCACGTAGTCTTCGACTGTGGACACAACGGCCCTCACACCCCGCGTGCTGGTGATCGGGTTGGATCCGTATCGGGTGCCGGGGCCGTGGGACCCCAAGCCGGTCGCAGACGGCATCGAAGTCGGCAGGGCCCGATTCGTCGAACACAAAGTGGGGGCTGAGTTCTGCCTGTTCGGCCTCGACGGCAGCGACGATGTGGAGGCGGTGGTCACCACTGCCCTGTGCGCCCAGCCCTGGGAGTGCGTCGTCATTGGTGGCGGGGTGCGCAATCAGCCGGAACTGTTCGAGCTGGTGGTCAATCTGGTGCGTCGGCACGCGCCCGAGGCGGCGATCGCCTTCAACGCCACCCCGACGGACACGTTCGACGCGGCCGCCCGCTGGGTTGAGGTGCCCGGATGATCGCTCATGCCGGGACTTCGCCACCGGCGCTGCCCCGGCCTCCAACGACGGAGACCGGGGCAGCGCCGCGTTACGCGTACGTCAGCTGCAGCCGCTGGTGGAGCCGCAGCCCTCGCAGACGTAGCAGCTACCGGCGGGGCGCATCTTCGTACCGCAGGTGAAGCAGAGCGGCGCGTCGGCGGCCTTGCCGATCACGGCCTCCAGCAGTTCGGTGCTGGAACCCACGCTCGGGGCCGGCTTGGCGACGGCCACGTCGGCCATCTCCTGGGCCGGCTGAGCGACGGCCTCGGTCTTGGCCGGGGCCTCGACCGGCGCCGACGACGCCATCGCGGTGAGTTCCGCGCCGGTGACGGCGGCGGCCTCCGCGTCGGCCTCGGCCCGCAGCTGGGCGGCCCGCTCGCTGGCGGTGAAGATGCCCAGCTCGGCGCGGCGCTCGTAGGGCAGGAAGTCCAGTGCCAGGCGACGGAAGATGTAGTCCATCACCGAGGCCGCCATGCGCACGTCCGGGTCGTCGGTCATGCCGGCCGGCTCGAAGCGCATGTTGGTGAACTTGCTGACGAACGTCTCCAGCGGCACGCCGTACTGCAGGCCGATGCTGATGGCCACCGAGAAGGCGTCCATCACGCCGGCCAGGGTCGAGCCCTGCTTGGACATCTTGAGGAAGACCTCGCCGAGGCCGTCGTCCGGGTAGGACGACGCGGTGAGGTAGCCCTCGGCGCCGCCGACGGAGAAGCTGACCGTCTCGGACGTGCGCTTCTTCGGCAGGCGCTTACGCACCGGCCGGTACTCGATGACCTTCTCCACCGCGGCCGGCGCGGCGGCTGCGGTCTCGACGGCGGCCGGCGTGGTGGCCTTCTTGGACTTGGCCACCGAGAGCGGCTGGCCGACCTTGCAGTTGTCCCGGTAGATCGCCAGCGCCTTGAGGCCGAGCTTCCAGCCCTCGAAGTAGATCTTCTCGACGTCCTCGACGGTGGCCGCCTCCGGCATGTTGACCGTCTTGGAGATGGCGCCGGAGACGAACGGCTGGATCGCCGCCATCATCCGCACGTGGCCCATCGGGGCGATCGACCGCTCGCCCATCGCGCAGTCGAACACCGCGTAGTGCTCCGGCTTGAGGCCCGGGGCGTCCACCACGTGGCCGTGGTCGGCGATGTGCTCGATGATCGCCTCGACCTGCTCCTCGGGGTAGCCGAGGCTGCGCAGGGCGCGCGGCACCGTCTGGTTGACGATCTGCATCGAGCCGCCGCCGACCAGCTTCTTGAACTTGACCAGCGCCAGGTCCGGCTCCACGCCGGTCGTGTCGCAGTCCATCATGAAGCCGATCGTGCCGGTCGGGGCGAGGACGCTGGCCTGCGCGTTGCGCCAGCCGAACTTGTCACCGATCTTGTTGCCCTGGGTCCACTGCTTGGTCGCCTCACGGACGATCGCGGTGGCCACCGGGCTGGTCGGCTTGATCTCGTCGTTGGCCGCGGCGTGCTTGCGCATGACCCGCTTGTGCGGCTCGGCGTTGCGGGCGTAGCCGTCGTACGGGCCGACGACGCCGGCCAGCTCGGCGGAGCGGCGGTAGGCGGTGCCGGTCATCAGCGACGTGATCGACGCGGCGACCGAGCGGCCCTGGTCCGAGTCGTACGGCAGGCCGGTGGCCATCAACAGGGCGCCCAGGTTGGCGTAGCCGATGCCGAGCTGCCGGTAGGCGCGGGTGGTCTCACCGATCTTCTCGGTCGGGAAGTCGGCGAAGCAGATCGAGATGTCCATCGCGGTGATGACGAACTCGACGGACTTGACGAACTTCTCCACCTCGAAGCCGCCGTCGGCCCGGAGGAACTTCATGAGGTTGAGCGAGGCGAGGTTGCACGAGGAGTTGTCCAGGTGCAGGTACTCCGAGCACGGGTTCGACGCGGTGATCCGCCCGGTCTCCGGGCAGGTGTGCCAGTCGTTGATCGTGTCGTCGTACTGCAGGCCGGGGTCGGCGCACTCCCAGGCGGCCTGGGAGATGGTGCGGAACAACTTCTTGGCGTCCACGGTGTCGATCACCGAGCCGTCCAGGCGACCGCGCAGGTCAAAGCCGCCGCCGTTCTGCACGGCGGTCATGAACTCGTCCGAGACGCGGACCGAGTTGTTGGCGTTCTGGTACTGCACGCTGACGATGTCGGAGCCGCCGAGGTCCATGTCGAACCCGGCGTCGCGCAGCGCGCGGATCTTGTCCTCCTCGCGCGCCTTGGTCGCCACGAACTCCTCGATGTCCGGGTGGTCCACGTCGAGGATGACCATCTTGGCCGCGCGCCGGGTGGCGCCACCGGACTTGATGGTGCCGGCGGAGGCGTCCGCGCCGCGCATGAAGCTGACCGGGCCGGAGGCGGTGCCGCCGGAGGAGAGCAGTTCCTTGGAGGAACGGATCCGGGAGAGGTTGACCCCGGCCCCCGAGCCGCCCTGGAAGATCCGCCCCTCCTCCTTGTACCAGTCGAGGATGGAGTCCATCGAGTCGTCGACGGAGAGGATGAAGCAGGCGCTGACCTGCTGCGGCGACGGCGTGCCGACGTTGAACCAGACCGGCGAGTTGAAGCTGAACACCTGGTTCAGCAGCATCCAGGTCAGCTCGTGGGCGAAGACCTCGGCGTCCGCCGGGCTGGCGAAGTAGCCGTACTCCTCGCCGGCGGTGCGGTAGGTGGTGACCACCCGGTCGATCAGCTGCTTGAGCGACCACTCCCGCTCCGGGGTCCCCACCGCGCCCCGGAAGTACTTGGTGGTCACGATGTTCGCCGCGTTGACGCTCCACGACTCCGGGAACTCAACCCCACGCTGCTCGAAGTTGATCGAGCCGTCCCGCCAGTTCGTCATCACGACGTCGCGGCGCTCCCAGGACACCTCGTCGTACGGGTGGACCCCCTCCGTCGTCCACACCCGCTCGATCTTCAGCCCCGCGCCTGCCTTGTTCCGTGAACGGCTCGTTGTCACGCCGTCGCCCCCCTCGTCTGCGCGGTCACCCACCGCGCGTCCTGATCTTTCGAAAAACAGTGAAGTCAACTGGTACGGCCGGCGGCCTCAACCGCGTCGGCCCGGCCCTGCTCCCGGGCTCGCGCCACGGCCCGCAACGTCTCGATCTCGCGCTCAAAGTCGGCGAGCGAGTCGAAGGAGCGGTAGACGCTGGCGAACCGCAGGTAGGCGATCTCGTCCAGGTCGCGCAGCGGGCCCAGGATCGCCAGGCCCACCTCGTGACTGGGGATCTCGGCGGCCCCCTTGGCCCGGACGGTCTCCTCCACGCGCTGCGCCAGCAGCGCGAGTGAGTCGTCGTCCACCGGCCGGCCCTGGCACGCCTTGCGCACCCCGCCGATGATCTTCGTACGACTGAACGGCTCGGTCACCCCGCTGCGCTTGACCACCGCGAGGACCGCCTCCTCGACGGTGGTGAACCGCTTGCCGCACTCCGGGCAGGAGCGCCGCCGCCGGATGAGCTGGCCGTCGTCGGCCTCCCGCGAGTCGACCACGCGGGAGTCGGCGTGCCGGCAGTACGGACACCGCATCGCCCAACCTCCAAAATCATGATCAACCGCGGACACTCCGGGCACTCCCGGACACGGCTCGCCACGGCGGCACCACCCTCGGGTGACGCCCGCCGTGATCAACGTTACGGGAGTGCGGTCGGTAGTCGAACCCAACCTGTAGGCAACTTACGCCCGTGTCACTACTACATCTAGGGGTTGACCGTATGTCGCTGGCGAACCCGGGTCAAGTCGACCGGCGTGTCCGGCGCGTCACGGACCATCCGGTCCTCCGCACCTGCCACCTCACCGCAGAACCAACGCCGGGAACCCGCTCCGGTTACCGGCCGCACGGCCGGAACGCCCCGGAAAACAGCCACCGATCGAACATCCGTGCTACTCGACGTACCATTTATCAGAACATCCGTACGACCGGAGCGGTTTTTCACCCCGACACGCCGGTGAGAGGTCGTACAGATGTTTGAAAATGACCGATCTCACCTATACGGTCATGAACAACATGGCACCACCGCACGCACCACGAGCCGACGAGGCACCCAGCGCCGACCAGGGAGGACGGACGTGACCGAAGACCGGGCCAGCCGGCCGAAGAGCCCGCAGCAGATCACCGAGGCGGGCCCGCCGGCCACCCGACGCCGCAGCGCCGCGCGCAGCCGGACGGGTCAGCCTGCCGTGCGCCCGGTCACCCCGGTGGTCAGCGCCTTCCCCGACCCCGCGACGGTCGACCTGACCGCCCGCCAGCGCCGCATCCTGGAGTTCATCCGCACCTGGGTCGACCGGCACGGCTACCCGCCGAGCGTCCGTGAGATCGGCGAGGCGGTCGGCCTGGTGTCCCCGTCGAGCGTCGCCTACCAGCTCAAGGAGCTGGAGAAGAAGGGCTTCCTCCGCCGCGACCCCAACCGGCCCCGAGCGGTGGACGTCCGTGCCCCCAGCGAGGCCATCGACGACGAGTTGTCCCGCGCCCAACGGCCCACCCCGGCGTACGTGCCGATGCTCGGCCGCATCGCCGCCGGTGGGCCGATCCTCGCCGAGCAGGCGGTGGAGGACATCTTCCCCCTGCCCCGCGAGCTGGTCGGCGAGGGCGAGGTGTTCATGCTCCAGGTCAAGGGTGACTCGATGCTCGACGCGGCGATCTGCGACGGCGACTGGGTGGTCGTCCGGCAGCAGCCGACGGCCGACTCGGGCGAGATCGTGGCCGCCATGCTCGACGGCGAGGCCACCGTCAAGACCTACCGGCGACGCGACGGGCACGTCTGGCTGATGCCGCAGAACCCCGCCTTCGACCCGATCCCCGGCGACGACGCCACCATCATGGGCCGGGTTGTGGCGGTGCTCCGCCGGATCTGACCGGCCGGCGCGCGGGTGAGTGGCCCCACCGCGCTCACCCGCGCGCCGGACCGATGCGCTGACCGTGTCAGTAGCGGTCGCCCCGCTGGCCACGGCCGCCCCCGGGATACTGCCCGTACGGGTCGCCGGGCACGTCGCCGTCCCGCCGACGGCCGGGCCGCTGGCCCCGGTAGTCCGGCTCCTGCCCACCGCGCCGTGGCGGCTCCGCCCGACCGCCGCCGGGCTGACCACCACCGCCGCCGTACACCCCGCCGCCCGGTCGGCCACCGGCACCGCCGGGTGGACCTCCGGGGCCGCCGGCACGGCCGCCACCGTAGACACCGCCCCCGACCGGAGCACCGCCGCCACCACCGCCGGGGCGGGCGGGGCCGTAACCGCCGCCACCCCCCTCACCGGCTGGGCGCGCACCGCCGCCGCCGTACACGGCACCGCCAGCAGGAGCGGGACCGCCCCGGCCGGAACCACCGCCGTAGACGCCGCCATCGGCCGCCGCCCCGCCGTACACGCCGGTGCCGGGACGGCCACCGCCGGGCGGGGCGCCCTCGTCCCGCCCTGCGCCGCGCCGGTCGTCCCGGTCATCCGTCGAGTCCGAATCGTCGGCCGCCGGTGGCCGGCGGCGGGCCCGCAGGATGCCGACGATGCCGGCGCCGACGAGCAGCAGACCGAGCACGCCGACCGCGCCCACGAGGTAGGTGATGTCATCGAGACTGAGCCCGTCGATCCAGGACTTCTCGGCGGCCGGGTTGGCACCCCCGGGAGCGGCAACGGGCGCGGCCACGCTGTTGGACGGCGTGTAGCTCAGAATGTCGACGGGCTCGTCCGCGGTGAGCTGCCCGCCGTCGGAGACGGTGACGAAGGTCTTCCCGTCCGGGGTGTAGGAGATCGCCTCACCGAACGGGTCGGCCAGTGGCGTCACCCGCGGCTTGCCGGTGGTGAGCGCCCCGACGATGTTGCCGTCGGTCACGTCGTACTCGAAGGCGTCCGCGTACGTCCGGACGACGACGCGGCTGCCGTCCGGCGATCGGGCGGCCCCGGTGACCGCGAGCCGCCCGTAGACGCTGAGCGGGTTCTCCGTGGTGGTCTTCGGCAGCTTGATCTCGCCGACCTTCTTCATCGGCACCGGCGCGGTGTCGCCGTTCTTCAGCTTCGCCGTCGGGGTGTAGATCTCCGCGTTGCCGCTCGACACCTTGGTGATGATCAGCGGAAGGCCGTCGGCCCCCACCAGCAACGCCTCGGCGTCGTGCGGCTTGTTCTCGGGGTAGGAGAGCCGGTGCAGCACGGGCTGCTTCGTACCGGTGATCGGCATGGTCCAGACCGCGATCCGCGACCGCCGCTCCTTGTTGGTGGTGTTGTCGCCGATGTCACCGATCCACAGGGTGTCGCCCTTCGGCGACACGGCGAGGTCCTCGGTGTCGAACGGCCCCTGACCCGAGTAGCGGACCGGCTCCTTGACGACCTTGCACTTGCTGTCGAGGAAGAAGATCCGTTTGCGCGCCTCAACCTCGGTGCCGTCGTTGATGACGATGTAGCCGGTCTTGGTCGCTACCAGCCCGGACAGCTCCCGCAGCCGCTCGTCGGTGACCGAGCAGCGCTTCTTGCCGGGGGTGGCGCCGGGCGGCTGGGATGATCCGGGAGCGGGAGCGGCTACGGCGACTCCGGCCAGCGCCACGGTTGCCCCGAGCAGGCCGAGGGCAACCGTGACCGAGGAAACAACGCGGCGCATTCGGCCAGTGTCGCATGCCGCGCGTTTCCGGTGGATGACGCCGGGGCCGCTCAGGGCCGGCTGCCGACCGCCTGGCCCTCGCGCTGCACGTCGAACGGCGCCAGCTCGGCGGCGAGCGCCGCGCTGACCCGAACGTGCAGCAGGGTGCCCTCCGGCAGGTGCGACGTGCTGAGCACCTCGCCCGTGCGGTGCACCCGGGACACCAGGTCACCCCGGTCGTACGGCAGCACGGCCCGGACTTCCACGGCGGGTTGCGGCAGCCGCTCCTCGATCGCCGCCCGCAGGGCGTCGATCCCCCGCCCCGAGTACGCCGAGACGAAGATCGCCTCGGGCCAGAGTCGCTTGAGCCGCAGCAGCGCGTCCTCGTCGGCCGCGTCGGTCTTGTTGACCACCAGCAGCTCGGGCAGCCGGTCCGCGCCCACCTCGGCGAGCACCTCGTGCACCGCCCGGACCTGCTCCTCCGGATCCGGGTGGGTGCCGTCGACGACGTGCACCACCAGGTCCGCCTCCGCGACCTCCTCCAGCGTCGAGCGGAACGCCTCGACGATCTGGTGCGGCAGGTGCCGGACGAAGCCCACCGTGTCGGAGAGCGTGTAGAGCCGCCCGTCCGAGGTGGTGGCCTTGCGGGTGGTCGGGTCGAGCGTCGCGAAGAGCGCGTTCTCCACCAGCACGCCCGCGCCGGTCAGTCGGTTGAGCAGGCTGGACTTGCCGGCGTTGGTGTAGCCGGCGATGGCCACGGCGGGCACGGAGTTGCGGGTGCGACGGGCGCGCTTGGTGACGCGTACCGTGCGCATGCTCTTGATCTCGCGGCGCAGCCGGGAGATGCGGTGACGGATGCGCCGACGGTCGGTCTCCAGCTTGGTCTCACCGGGACCACGCACACCCACACCGCCGCCCGCGCCGCCGCCCCGGCCCGAACCACCGGTCTGCCGGGAGAGCGTCTCACCCCAACCGCGCAGTCGGGGCAGCAGGTATTGCAGCTGGGCCAGCTCGACCTGCGCCTTACCTTCCTTGCTCTTGGCGTGCTGGGCGAAGATGTCGAGGATCAGCGCCGTCCGGTCGACAACCTTGACCTTGGTGCGCTGCTCCAGGTTGCGCAGCTGCGACGGCGACAGCTCACCGTCACAGATGACCGTGTCGGCGCCGGTGGACAGCACCACCGCGCCAAGATCGTCGACCTTGCCGCGACCGATGTACGTGGCCGGGTCGGGTCGGGTACGACGCTGGATCAGCCCTTCGAGCACCTGCGAGCCGGCGGTCTCGGCCAGCGCGGCCAGCTCGGTCAGGGAATTCTCCGCGTCGGTGACCGTGCCCTCGGTCCAGACGCCCACCAGGACGACCCGCTCCAGTCGCAGCTGGCGGTATTCCACCTCGGTGACGTCGGTGAGCTCGGTTGACAGGCCCGGAACGCGTCGCAGGGACTGTCGCTCCGACAGCTCCATCTCGCCAGTGGTGACGTCGTCGAACTCGTCCTCGACGGGGACGAAGCTCTCCTGGTCTCGCAAGCGGTTCTCCTGTCCGAAATGATGAGTAGAACGTAATCCTGACATGGCACAACGCCGAACGCACCTGCTATATGCCCGTGCTGGAGGTCGCCAAAAGTGGGGGCGAATACCGGTCGACCTCGACAACCCGGTAGAAATGCGGGGGCGGCGGCCGACCGGCCGCACAGCCGTGACGGAGGGACCCCGTGGCCATCACCCGACTGCCGAGCGCCGGATTCTCGATCACCATCCGGATCGCCGTGACCGCGGACGCGTCCTCGATCGGCCGGCTCACCACCTCCGTCGGCGAGGCCGGAGCGATCGTCACGGCGCTGGACGTGGTGGACTCGGACCCGACCAACGTGATCGTCGACCTGACCTGCGACACCGCCGACGCCGGTCACGCCGACCAGGTGGTCGAGGCGCTGACCGCGCTCGACGGCGTGGACGTGCGCAAGGTGTCGGACCGCACCTTCCTCCTGCACCTCGGCGGCAAGATCGAGGTGACCTCCAAGGTCGCGCTGCGCAACCGTGACGAGCTGTCCCGGGCGTACACCCCGGGGGTGGCCCGGGTCTGCATGGCGATCGCCGAGAACCCGGCGGACGCCCGACGGCTGACGATCAAGCGCAACACGGTGGCGGTGGTCAGCGACGGCTCCGCGGTGCTCGGGCTGGGCAACCTGGGCCCGGCCGCGTCGCTGCCGGTGATGGAGGGCAAGGCCGCGCTGTTCAAGCGCTTCGGCGGGGTGGACGCCTGGCCGGTCGTGCTGGACACGCAGGACACCGACGAGATCGTGCAGATCGTCAAGGCGATCGCGCCCGCGTACGGCGGGATCAACCTGGAGGACATCGCCGCGCCGCGCTGCTTCGAGATCGAGGCCCGGCTGCGCGAGGCGCTGGACATCCCGGTCTTCCACGACGATCAGCACGGCACCGCGATCTGCGTGCTGGCCGCGCTGACCAACGCGCTGCGCGTCGTGGGCAAGCAGCTCGCGGACGTCCGGGTCGTCGTCTCCGGCGCCGGCGCGGCGGGCACCGCGATCATGAAGCTGCTGCTGCGCCAGGGCGTCGGCGACATCATCGCGTACGACCGCCAGGGCGCCCTGCACCGCGGGCTGACCGACCTCAACCCGGCCTGGCAGTGGCTGGCGGAGAACACCAACAAGGAGAACTACGCGGGCGACCTGCCCGGCGCGATCCGGGGCGCCGACGTGTTCATCGGGGTCAGCGCGCCGAACCTGCTCACCGGCGACGACATCGCCGGCATGGCGAAGGACGCCATCGTCTTCGCGCTGGCCAACCCGGACCCGGAGGTCGACCCCCGGGAGGCGCGCAAGTACGCCGCGGTGGTCGCCACCGGGCGCTCGGACCAGCCCAACCAGATCAACAACGTGCTCGCCTTCCCCGGCGTGTTCCGCGGGATGCTTGACGCGCACGCCGAGGAGTTCACCGAGGAGATGGCGATCGCGGCCGCCCGGGCCATCGCCGACGTCGTCGGTGAGGAGAAGATCAACCCGACGGTGATCGTGCCGAGCGTCTTCGACTCGCGGGTCGCCCCGGCGGTCGCCGCCGCCGTCCGGGCCGCCGCGAACAACCCCAGCCCTCTCCCGGCAGCCGACCCGGGCCCCACCGACCTCCCCGAGATCGCGGCCAACGCCAGCGCCACCCCGTAACGCACGAACCGCCGGGCACCCGACCCCGCCCCTCCGTCGATCATGAAGTTATTGCCATGACACGCCGAGCAGGCTGGCAATAACTTCATGATCGACGCGGCGCGCCCGCGATGTGGGCGCGGTGGGTCAGAGGAGGCGGTGGGTTGGGTTGGTCAGCGCGGAAAGGCTGATCTCGCCCGTTGCCACCAGGACGGCGGGGCCGGACAGCCAGCAGGAGTTTTCGGTGACCGTCACCGTCAGGCGGCCGCCGGGGACGGCGACGGCGACCACACCGGTGTCGCGGCCGGCGTCGCGCAGGGCCACCGCGCCCACCGCGCAGGCACCGGTGCCGCAGGACAGGGTCTCGGCGCTGCCACGCTCGTACACCCGCATCAGGGAGTGCCCGTCGGTGCCGTCGACCGGGTCGCCCGCCACGATGAACTCCACGTTCACGCCGGCCGGGAAGACCTCCGGGTCGAACCCGGGCGCGACGGTGAGATCCAGCGCGGCCAGTTCCACGCCCGCCGGCAGGACACAGACCAGGTGCGGGTTGCCGATGTCCACAGCCGTGCCGGGCAGGGTCAGCCCGCCCAGGGTGGCGGTCGAGGAGCCGTACACCTGGGGGCGGCGCATCTCGACGGACACGGCGTCGCCCTCGACCAGCGCGCGCACGACGCCGGCCCGGGTGGCCACCGGCAGCGCCGCGCCGGCCGGCGTGGCCAGCTCGTTGTCGAGCAGGTAGCGCACGAAGACCCGCGCGCCGTTGCCGCACATCTCGGCGAACGAACCGTCGGCGTTCCAGTAGTCCATGAACCACTCGGCCTCGCCGGCCAGCCCGGCGCCGTCCGGATGCTTGGCCGCCCGGACGACCCGCAGCACGCCGTCCGCGCCGATGCCCCGCCGCCGGTCGCAGAGCGCCGCGACCAGCTCCGGGGTCAGGTCGAGCTGACCGTCCGGGTCGGGCAGGAGGACGAAGTCGTTGCCGGTGCCGTGGCCCTTGGTGAACTCCACGCCCCCATCATCGCGCAGCGGCCGGCACCAGACGCAGCGCGGCCCCGATCAGGTCCGGCGTCGCCGAGTCCAGCCACTGGATCCGCGGGTCGCGCCGGAACCAGGACCGCTGCCGCCGAACGAAGCGCCGGGTGGCCCGGACGGTCTCGTCGTGCGCCTGCGCCTCGGTCAGCTCACCGTCGAGCAGGCGCAGCACCTGCTGGTAGCCGAGCGCCCGGCTGGCCGTTCGTCCCTCGGCCAGCCCTCGACCCACCAGCTCGCGGGTCTCGGGCACCAGACCGTCGGCCCACATCCGGTCCACCCGCAGCGCGATCCGCTCGTCCAGCAGCCCGGTGTCCAGGTCGACGCCGAGCTGCACCGACGGGTAGTACGGGGTCGGCTGCGGCAGTGACGCGGCGAACGGCGCGCCGGTCAGCTCGATCACCTCCAGGGCCCGCACGATCCGCCGGCCGTTGCCGGGCAGGATGCCCTCGGCGGCCACCGGGTCGGCGGCGCGCAGCCGCGCGTACAGCGGAGCCGGGCCGACCTCGGCCAACTCCCGTTCCAGCCGCTCGCGCAGCGCCGCGTCGGTGCCGGGGAACTCGAAGCGCTCCAGCACCGCCCGCACGTACAGCCCCGAGCCACCCACCAGCAGCGGCACCCGTCCCCGGGACAGGATGTCGTCCACGGCCGCGCGGGCCAGCCGCTGGTACTCCGCGACGCTGGCCGGCTCGGTGACCTCCCAAATGTCGAGCAGGTGGTGCGGCACCCCTTCCCGCTCGGCGGGGGCCAACTTGGCGGTGCCGATGTCCATGCCCCGGTAGAGCTGCATCGAGTCGGCGTTGACCACCTCCCCGTCCAGCGCGTGCGCGAGCGCGATGCTCAACGCCGACTTGCCCGCCGCCGTCGGGCCGACCACCGCCACGACCGTGCCGACCGGGACCGCTGCGCCGCCGGTCACGCCCGCTCCCAGGACGCCACGAAGTAGGCCACGCCGTAGGGGGCCGAGTCGTGCAGCAGCTCGCCGCGCCACCCCGCGCCGCTCGACCGGGCCGCCTCGGCGAGCACCTGCCACGACGCCCGGCCGGCGACCTTCAACTGCCCCGACAGACCCGCATCCAGGTCGCGCAGGGCGTCCAGGTCCGCCTCGGCCAGGGCCGCGGCGACCCGCTTGTCGTACGGCAGGGCGCGCTGGTCGTCGTACCCGGGGGCCTTCTCCCCCCGGCAGGCCGACCCGTCGCCGAGCACCAGCAGTGCCACCCGCTCGCCCGCCGCGGCGACCTGCTCGGCGAGCGCGGCCACCTCCACCGGCCCGGCGTCGGCGGTCACCTGCACGGCGGTCACCGCCGCGGCGGCCACGGCGGGACGCACGGCGTGCCGGGCCAGCAGCCACGCGCCGACCGTCAGGCTCAACGGCAGCACCGCGCCCCGGTCCGGCTGACCGGGGATCAGGGGCACGTCCAGGTCGACGCCCCAGGGCTGCAGGGAACCGGTGGCCGGGGGCCGGATCGGGCCGGTCGACGGGCCGACGCCGAGCAGCACCACCGCGTCCGGATCGGCGGCCAGCAGTCGGCGTACGGCGAGGTCACAGGCCGCCCGCAGGTCGTCCAGTTCGCTGGCGGCGGCACCGGCAACCTCGGGCACGAGCAGGGGCGGATGCGGGCAGACAGCGGCGGCGACCAGTGGCACCCGTTCACCGTAGCGGGAATGCCCGGTGCGTCTCCGCGCCGATCCGGTCAATCAGGCTCTAGGACACCGTATGGTCACGGTCGGCGATAGGCGCTCGACGGGGACCGGGTCGGACCTGTGACAATGCCGGAAGTAACTTGGCTGCGCCGTGGCGGCGACGGGGGACGGCTCCCTCGACGCCGGGAGAACGAGGATGGGCACATGAGCGACTGGACTGCCTTCGGACGGGTGGACGCGGACGGCACCGTTTACGTCAAGACCTCCGAGGGCGAGCGGGTGGTCGGATCCTGGCAGGCGGGAGCACCGGAGGAGGGTCTCGCGCACTTCGCACGCCGCTTCGCCGACCTGGTCACCGAGGTGGACCTGACGGAAGCGCGGCTCAACTCGGGCGCGGCGGACGCCGGGCATTCGTTGAGCACGATTCGGCGGATCCGCACCACGCTGCCCGAGGCCCACGTGGTCGGCGACATCGACGCCCTGGCCGCTCGGCTGGACAAGCTGGCGACCCTTGCCGAGGAGAAGGCCGGGGAGGCCCGGGCCGCCCGGGACGCCGCACGCGTCGAAGCCCTGGCCCGCAAGACCGCGCTGGTCGAGGAGGCCGAGAAGCTCGCCGCCGAGTCCACCGGCTGGAAGACTGCCGGTGACCGGCTCAAGGACATCCTCGACGAGTGGAAGACCATTCGCGGGGTCGACAAGAAGGCCGACGGTGAGCTGTGGAAGCGGTTCGCCGCCGCACGGGACGGGTTCACCCGGCGTCGGGGCGCCCACTTCGCCTCGCTGGACGCGACGCGCAAGCAGGCGCAGACCGTCAAGGAAGAGCTGGTCGCCGAGGCCGAGAAGATCAAGGACTCCACCGAGTGGGCGGCCACGGCCAACCAGCTCAAGGAGCTGATGACGCAGTGGAAGGCCGCCCCGCGTGCCTCCAAGGAGGCCGAGCAGAAGCTCTGGGAACGGTTCCGGGCCGCGCAGGACGCCTTCTTCAGCCGGCGCAGCGAGGTCTTCTCCGCGCGGGACAACGAGCAGCGCGGCAACCTGGAGCGTAAGCAGGCGCTGCTGGCCGAAGCCGAGGCCCTGGACATCGACGCTGACCCCAAGGGCGCCCAGGCCAAGCTGCGGGACATCCAGGCCCAGTGGCACGAGGCCGGCCGGGTGCCCCGCGAGGCGGCCGCCGGGCTGGAGCGCCGGTTGCGTGTCATCGACGACAAGGTCCGCGACGTGATGGACTCGGCGTGGCGCCGCACCACCAAGGAGGACAATCCGCTGCTCGCCCAGATGCGGGCCCAGGTGGCGGAGGCCGAGGAGCGCCTGGCCCGGGCGCAGAGCGCCGGGGACGCTCGCCGGATCAAGGAGGCCGAGCAGGCCCTTGCCTCCAAGCGGCAGTTCCTCCAGCTCGCCGAGCAGGCCGGCTGACCTGACGCTGTCCGAGAGCCCCCGGTCCCCGCAAGGGACC
>NZ_JBFAPG010000087.1:0-16546 GCF_040675595.1 Micromonospora sp. NPDC049580 | reverse complement strand
CCGGTCAACCGGCCGCCGGGGCACCTGTTCAGGACTCGAGCTGTCGGCGTCGGCGCAGAAGGAGCAGCAGGGCTGCGCCGCTGGCGACGGCGATGCTGCCGACCGCGGTCAGGGCGGGCAGCAGGCCGCCGCCGCCCCTACCGCCGGTGACGGGCAACTCGGTGCGGGTGGGGACCAGCGTTGGCTGGCCGGTCGGGGTGCCCGTGGGCTGCCCGGTCGGTGTCCCGGTGGGCTGCCCGGTCGGGGTGCCAGTCGGCGTGCCGGTCGGGGTCCCGGTTGGCGTGCCGGTTGGCGTCCCGGTCGGGGTGCTGGTGGGCGTGCCGGTCGGTGTCCCGGTCGGGGTCGACGTGGGGGTTCCCGTCGGCTGAAGGCAGACGGGTGCGTTGATGGTGTTGGTGTCGAGGGTGACCGCCCCGGTCTGTGCCAGGGCGCGGCCCTGGAGGGTGGCGCCGGTGTTCATGGTGATCGAGGTCTGGGCCAGGATGTTGCCCATGAAGCGGGTGCCGGTGCCGATCGTGGCCGAGCTGCCCACCTGCCAGTAGACGTTGCAGGGCGAGGCGCCGTTGATGAACACCACGCTGCTGTTCGAGGCGGTGATGAGGGTGGAGTCGATCTGGAAGATGAACACCGCCGCCGGGTCGTTCTGACTGTTGAGCGTCAACGTCCCGGTCAGCTGTGCGGCGCCGATCCGGTAGACGCCCGGAGTCAGTGTGGTGCCGCCCAGCTCGGCGGGCAGGTTGGTGAACGGCGTCCGGCCGGCGGCGTCGTTGTACGCGGTGGTCAGATCGTTCTTGGCCTGCAGTGCCACGGCGTCGCCGAGGTGGATCTCCCCGCCGACGATGCCGGGCGGAAAGCCGGGTGCGGTGTTGCCGGGGCTGACGCCGAGGCTCTGCGCCAGGAAGCTCGGCCCGGTGTTGGTGGCCGTCGAGCCCGCCAGCACGGAGAAGTTCGCCGCCGTTCCGAGGTTGACCGGCGCCTCGGCCGCGCTCGCGCCGGTGCCGCTGAAGATGAGGACGGCGACTGCCGCTCCGCCGGCGGCGACGGCCGTCAACGCGGACATGACCGCGCGTCGAGGTCGGCGCAATAGTGTGGTTGTCACGATATGCCCTTTCACGAATGCGTCTCACCGGACGCCGGCCGAGTCGGCGGTTGACAGCCGCACTCCGAACCGCAGATGGGACGTATTGAACTTTTGCACATCTAATGCCTCAAAATTCCCTTAACGCTCAATATGGCCGCAGCTGACCGGCATTCGCCTCTCGGTGGCGCACCGGGCCGGGCGGCTGCAGGGAGTCCCTCGTCTCGTACGGGCTCCGCACGTTGGCAGTTCGCCGCCGGGCTTCTACGGTGGTCAGGACACGGGAGGTGGAGCTTGGTCGACGCCGGCGACGCGGCGCGTTGGTTGCAGCTCAACGCACCCCGGGGCGGGCCGGACGAGTTGGCGCTTCTGGTCACCCGGGCCGCGCCGGCAATCGGTGCCACCGAGATCGTGATCTATCTGGCCGACTACAACCAGTCCTGTCTCGTGCCCCTGCTGGGCGCCGGCCTCGCCCGGGACGAGCTGACGATCGACACGACCCTGGCCGGTCGGGCGTTCACCACCCTCGAGGTGCAGCGTGCCGCCGACAACCCGGATCGGCTCTGGGTGCCGCTGCTGCTCGGCTGCGAGCGGCTGGGTGTGCTGGAGGTCGTGTCGCCGGCCGCCGCCGACACGGCGCTGGACGGGCCGGCCTGGGAGTTGGCGGTCAACGTCGCCCAGGTCCTGGTGAACCGCCGGCTCTACGGCGATGTCGTCGAGCGGATGCGGCGACGCCTGCCGATGCAGGTCGCCGCCGAGATCGTGTGGGGGCTGCTGCCGCCGCTGACCTTCGCGACCGACGACCTGGTGGTCACCGCGATCCTCGAACCGTGCTACGACGTCGGCGGCGACATCTTCGACTACGCGCTGAACGGCGACGTGCTCAGCCTCGGGCTCTTCGACACCTGCGGGCACGGCATCAAGGCGAGCACCCTGGCCTCGCTGGCGGTCAGCGCGTACCGCAACGCCCGCCGGTCCGGCCTCGACCTCGTCGACACGGCCATCAGCATCGACCGGTGGGTGCGCTCCGAGCACCCCAGCTACTTCGCCACCGCGCTGCTCGCCGAACTGGACCGGCGCACCGGTCGGCTCCGGATCATCAACGCGGGGCACCCCGGCGCCATGCTGCTGCGCGACGGCAAGGCCATCCGGGAGCTGCCGGGGCCGACCGCGCTGCCGCTCGGCCTGGGTCACCTGTCGCAGGCACGACCCCAGGTGTACGAGGAGGAGCTGCACCCCGGCGACCGCATCCTCGCCTACACCGACGGCATCACCGACGCGAAGAGCATCGACGGGGAGCGGTTCGGGCTAGACCGGCTCGTCGACTTCGTCAACCGTGCCCTCAACGACGGGCTGCCCAGCCCGGAGACGATGCGCCGCCTGGTGCGCGCCGTCCTCGCGTACCAGGACGAGCAGCTCGACGACGACGCCACGGCCCTGTTCCTGGAGTGGCAGCCCCCGCACCTGCCGTTGGGGCACCTGCGGCACGTCACCGCGCCCCAGCCCTGACCGCCGAGTGGGATTTTGCACTCCCAGTGCACTTGTCTTTAGAATTCGGGGCTGTCTAGCGTCACACCATGGCTGACTCGTGGACCTTCGCCGTGGCCCGTGCCGACCTCCGCCAGACCACGCTCGCCGACGCCGAGGCGCCCGCGCTGCCCGACGGCGCGGCGCTGCTGCGCGTCGACCGCGTCGGCCTCACCGCCAACAACGTGACCTACGCGGTGCTCGGCGACGCGATGCGCTACTGGGAGTTCTTTCCGCCCGGCCCCCGCGGGCTCGGGCCGCAGTGGGGGCTTCCGCCGCTGTGGGGCTTCGCCGACGTGCTCGCCTCGACGGTTGCCGGGGTCGAGGTCGGCCAACGGGTCTACGGTTACCTGCCGCCCGCCGGCCACCTGGTGGTCCGGCCGGACCGGGTCGACGCGTCCGGGTTCCGCGACGCGAGCCCGCACCGGGCCGAGCTGCCCTCGCCGTACAACGCGTACCGGTCGACCACTTCAGACCCGGTCTACCAGGCCGGGCAGGAGGACCTGCTGATCCTCTTCCGGCCGCTGTTCTTCACCTCGTTCATGTTGGCCGACCAGGTCGTCGACAACGACTTCTACGGCGCGCGGTCGATCGTTCTGTCGTCGGCGTCGAGCAAGACCGCGTACGCTGCCGCGTCCGAACTGCACGGTCGCGGCCCGCGACTGGTCGGGCTCACCTCGCCCGGCAACGTCGCGTTCACACGGTCACTCGGCTGCTATGACGACGTCGTCGCGTACGACGACATCGACGCCCTCGACGCGGTCGCCACCGTGTACCTCGACCTGTCCGGAGCCCCCGCGACCCGGACCGCGCTGCGCGCTCACCTCGGCGACCGGCTCGTCCGGGACATCGCGGTCGGGCTCACCAACCAGACGCCGAACGCGGACGCCGCCGGGGAGGTCTTCTTCGCGCCGGTGCAGATGCGCAAGCGCAGCCGGGACTGGGGCCGCGACGGGCTCGACAGGCGGTTCACCGACGCCTGGCAGCGGTTCGTCCCGGCGGTGAGCGGGTGGCTCGACGTGCGGGTCGGCAACGGTCCCGAGGCGCTGCGACACGCGTGGCTCGACGTCCTCGCCGGTCGTACGCCGCCTCGGGTCGGCCACGTCGTCCAGCTCTGAGCCGGCCGTTACGGGACGATCGCGTCCACGTAGCCGCCGTCGACCCGGACCGCCGCGCCCGTCGTCGCGGAGGCGAGCGGAGAGGCGAGGTAGACGACCATGTTGGCGATCTCCTCGGGCTCGATGAGCCGCTGGAGCAGCGACTGCGGCCGGTGCAGCCGCATGAACTCCCGCTGCGCCTCGTCCCACGGCAGGCTGTCGCCGACGAGTTCGGCCACGAAGTCCTCCACGCCCCCGGTGTGGGTCGGCCCGGCCAGCACCGAGTTGACTGTCACGCCGGTGCCGGCGGCGGCCTTCGCGAACCCGCGCGAGACGCCGAGCAGAGCCGTCTTCGAGACGCCATAGTGGATCATCTCGGCGGGGATGGCGACCGCCGAGTCACTGGCGATGTACTGCACCCGCCCCCAGTCGCGTTCCATCATCCCGGGCAGGTAGGCGCGGGTCAGCCGGACGCCGGCCAGCACGTTCACCTCGAAGTAGCGACGCCACTCCTCGTCCGAGATCTCCAGCGCCGGAGTGGGGCCGAAGACGCCGAGATTGTTGACCAGGATGTCGACGCTGGGCAGGAGGTCGAGCGCGCGGGCCGTACCGTCGTCGGTCGACACGTCGGCGTCCACCTCGACGACCTCGGCGCCGGGGACCTCGCCGCGCAGCGCCGTGGCCGCGCGCTCGACCGAGGCGGCGGTACGGCCGTTCACGGCCACCCGGGCCCCCGCGCGGGCGAGCCCGACCGTGATGGCGGCGCCGATTCCCTGGGTCGAGCCCGTCACCAGCGCGGTCCTGCCGGCGAGATCGATCTGAACCGTCATGGCTGTCCTGTCCGTTCGCACCACACCGAACCCTGGTCGGGGGACGGCTTCCGCAAACTCGACCGTAGCCGTGCCGGCCCGACCCGGCAGGGTGAGTCGGACAGTTCACGGCCCCGCCTCGGCTGGGGCGGAAACCGCTGGTCATCCGCCGTGGCGTTGGTCCAGCACCCGCCGGTCGTCCCCTGCCGCTAGGCTGTGGGTGCGGGCACCGATGGCCCATCGCCGGGCCCGCCCCTCCGCCTCCCACGGCTTCGAAGCTGCCGATGACTGAGTCGAGCGCTGCCGTGCACATCTTTTGGAGCACCTCGTGCCCGATATGACCTCCGCCCGCAACCCCTTCACCATCGAGGGGGGCAGGGTCGTCGACGACGAGCGCAGTCCGGCCGCGGACGTCAGTGCCGCGTCCATGACCCGCCTGCGTACCCCCTTCGCGGCCGAGGCCGAGTCCGGCGCGCCGGCCGACCGGCCCGGCCGACCGGAGGAGAAAACCGTAATCTGACCCGCCGCCGCTCGTCTCCGATCACGAGGCGGTCAGCGCGCACGCGCGCCGACCGGACCGAGCGCAGGAGGAGTGGGACCCATGTCGTCAGCCGGTCGGGCAGCACCCGATCCCGGGCTGGTCGTCGCGGCTCGACAGGGCGACCGGCGCGCTCTCGACGACGTCGTGGCGGCCTCGCTTCCGCTGGTCTACAACATCGTCGGGCGTGCGCTCCGCGGCCACGCCGACGTCGACGACGTGGTCCAGGAGACGTTGGTACGGGTGATCCGGCACCTGCCCGCGCTCAACGACCCGGCGGCGTACCGGTCCTGGCTCGTGGCGATCACCATCCGCCAGGTGCGCGACTGGGACCAGCGTCGCCGCATCGCCCTCAACCGGGACGCCGGGCTCGACGCGATCCACAACGTGCCCGACCCCGCCTCCGACTTCGCCGGGATGACGATCCTCCGGCTCGGCCTCACCGACCAACGACGTGAGGTCGCCGAAGCGACCCGCTGGCTCGACCCGGACGACCAGGAACTGCTCTCGCTCTGGTGGCTGGAGGAGACCGGCGAGCTGACGCGTGCCGAGATCGCCGAGGCCGCGAGTCTGTCGCCGGGACACGTCGCGGTGCGCATCCACCGGATGAAGGAGCAGATCCAGAGCGCCCGGGGCGTCGTCCGCGCCCTGCGTGCCCGCCCTGGCTGCCCGGACCTGCGCGCGGTGGCGGCCGAGTGGGACGGCACTCCCAGCCCGCTGTGGCGCAAGCGGCTGGCCCGACACATCCGTGACTGCGCGTTCTGCGGGCACCTGGGCACCACGTTCCTGCCGATCGACAGGCTGCTCGCCGGGATGCCGATGCTGCCACTGCCGGCCGGCATCAGCGCCCACGTCCCGAGCGCGACCGTGCCCCCGGCCGCCGCGCCGGCCGTCGGACCGCATCCCCCGGGCGTCGCCGAGCTTGCGGTGCACGCGCCCCGTGGTGTGGTTCCTTACCTGGCCGCCGGAGTGGTTGCCGCGGTCCTCGCGATCACCACGGTGGTGGTGGTGCTGCCGGACGATCCGGCCGCCGGGCCCTCCTGGGCCGTCCCGCCGCCCGCGGCGCCCACCACCGCCGCCTCCGCGTCCGCCTCCCCGAGCAGCGCGCCGTCACCGAGCGCGCGCCCCACGTCGAAGGCCCCGGTCGCACCGGCGGCGGTCAGCTCCGCGCGCAAGGGCGTCGGGGTGTGGAACTTCGCCGGAGCGAGCCAGGCGTTGGCCAGCTCGAAGGCCGGCTGGTACTACACCTGGGGCACCCAGCACCCGGGGATCAGCACTCCGCGCGGCGGGACGTTCGTACCCATGATCCGCAGCGCGGAGAACGTCACCGCCGCGGAGCTGGCCCGGGCCAGAGCCGCCGGGCCGTACCTGCTCACCTTCAACGAGCCGGACCTGCCCGAACAGGCGAACATGACAGTCGAGCAGGCCCTGGACCTGTGGCCGCAACTGATGGCGACGGGCAGCAGGCTGGGCAGCCCGGCGGTCGCCTGGGGCGGCCCGGACCCGCAGGGTTGGCTGGACCGGTTCATGACCGGCGCCGAGGCCCGAGGTCACCGGGTGGACTTCATCACCCTGCACTGGTACGGCGCCGACTTCACGACCGCCGCGGCGGTAAACCAGCTTCGGCAGTACCTGCAGGCCGTCCACCAGCGGTACCAGAAGCCGATCTGGCTGACCGAGTTCGCTCTGATCCGCTACGACGGCGGGCGTCAACAGTTTCCGAGCCAGGAGCAGCAGGCGGCCTTCCTCACCGCGGCTGCCGGCATGCTCGGCCAACTCTCCTACGTGCAGCGATACGCCTGGTTCGGCCTCCCCGCCACCGACAAGGACCGGTCCGGGTTGTTCAGCGACGGCACCACGCCGACAGCGATCGGCCGCGCGTTCCAGGCCGCGCGTTGAACAGGCTGTCCGGGCGGGCCGGGCGGGCCGGGCGGATCGTCGGCGTCGTCGCGACGCTGGCCGCGACGGCGCTGGCCGTCGGTCTGACCTGGGATGCGGGCCGCACCGACCGGACCGCCGCGCCCGCGTCAGCCGCTCCCGCGCCGACTCCGCCGGTACTGCTCAACGGCACCGATGACGCCTTCATCCAGCTGCTGCTCCCGATGAACGAGGGTGCGCTCGCGTTGATCGACGCCCTCGACGATCGTCCGTCGGCCGCCGACCCTGCGCTGCGCGCCGTCCTCGGCGACATCCGGGCGGCGCACCGGGCCGAGTCGGTGGAACTGCGCAGGCTGCTGGCCGCCGGCAACATGCCGGAACAGAACATCCATGCGGGGCATCAGATGCCCGGCATGGTCACCGAGGCCGCTCTCGCCGAGCTGCGCGCCGCTCCCGAGGCCGAGGTGCGGTCCCGGACCGTCGGTCTGATCCGGGCGCACCTCGCGCAGACCGTCGTGCTGTGCCGGGGCGAACAGACCGCCGGAGGCAGCCCGGAGGTGAAGACCCTCGCCGGCCGGATCCAAAAGGCGCGGGCTGCCGAACTGAACGCTCTGGGACGGCAGAGGGCTGAGCAGCAGTGACGGGCTAGGCCGGCGGCTCGATCGCCTCGACGAGCACCTGGAGCACGTGCCGGTACGACTGCCCGGTGGCCCGGCTCATGCCCATCTCGCAGGTGCGGTTGCAGGAGGCGTACGCGTCGTGGTCGCGTTGGTTGACCTCGGCGGCCTGCGCGGCGGTGGCGCCGCTGGTGACCTCCGGATGCAGCAGCCCCCGGTCTCCGGCGAACGCGCAGCATCCCCAGCTGTCCGGCACGGTCACGGTGTCGGCGACCGCCCGGGCCACGGTGTGCAGGTCGTCGATGCCGCCGAGGTGCACGGTGGAGCACGTGGGGTGCAGGGCCAGCGAGCCCAGCCGCCGGGGTTCGGGCAGCGCCGGCAGGAGGTGTTCGGCGGTGAAGGTGACGCTGTCGACGAAGCGCAGAGCGGCGTACCGTGCCCGGTCTTTTTCGGCCAGCGCGGCGGTCAGCTGGGTCAGCCCGTGAGTGCAGGACGACGCGTCGCACACGATGGGCAGGCGGCCCTGGTCGCTGGCCGTCCACAGCGCGGCCAGGGTCCGCTCGGCCATCTCGCGGTGGCCGGCGGGGTAGCCCTTGGACTGCCAGGGCGTCCCGCAGCACAGCCCCGCCGTCTCGGCCGGCACGACCACCGGCACCCGCGCCAGCTCGCACAGGCGCAGGAACGCCGCCGCCGAGCCGCCGGACGGGCCGTCCTCCGGTGCGAAGACGCTGCCGATGCACGCCGCGAAGAACACCGCCCGTGCGTCCGGCGCGCTGCGTGGCTCGGGGCGGGGCCCGCCGGCGCGCGGCATGTCGGCGCTCCACTGTGGTACGAGTTCGGTGGCGCCGAGTGCACGGATCACCCCGGTGGCGGCGCGGGTCAGCGGTGTCGGCACGGCGTGTGCGGCGTTCAGCCCGACCCGGACGCCGGCCACGGCGCCCTTCCAGTGCCGGGCGACACCGCGGGCGGTGCGCTGGGCGAGTGGGCTGTGCCGCTCCGCGCGCAGTCGCTTCATCGCCGCGCCGGTGTCGATGCCGACCGGGCAGGCGGTGACGCAGAGGCTGTCGGCGGCGCAGCTGTCCACCGCGGCGTAGTCGTAGTCGGCGGTCAGCTCCCGGCGGCGTTCCTCGTCCCCGGCGGCCGTGGCGAGGGCGATCTGCCGTTGCAGGACGATGCGCTGTCGGGGCGTGGTGGTGACGTCGGCGGTGGGGCAGACCGGTTCGCAGTAGCCACACTCCACGCAGGCGTCCAGCTCCTCATCGACTGTCGGGACGGCCTTGAGCTGCCGCAGGTGCACCGTCGGGTCGTCGTTGAGCAGCACGCCGGGGTTGAGCAGGCCGCCCGGGTCGCACAACCGCTTCAGCTCGCGCATCACGTCGTACAGCTCGTCGCCGTACTGTCGCCGGACGAAGGGCGCCATGGCGCGACCGGTGCCGTGCTCGGCCTTGAGTGTTCCCCCCTCGGCGAGCACGAGGTCGACCATGTCGTCAGTGAACCGGGCGTAGCGGTCGATCTCGGCCGGTGTGTCGAAGGACTGGGTCAGCATGAAGTGCAGGTTGCCGTCGCGGGCATGTCCGAAGATCACCGCGTCGGGGTAGCCGTGCCGCTCGAACAGGCGGATCAGCCCGTCGCAGGTGCCGGTGAGGCGCGGCATCGGCACGGCGACGTCCTCCAGCAGGGCCGTGGTGCCGGGCGGGCGGGCGCCGGCGACCGCCGTGTAGAGGCCCTTGCGCAGGTGCCAGAGCTTGGCCCGCTCGCGCGGGTCGTGGGTCAGCTCGGTGCCGGTGACGGCGGGCAGCCGGTCGAGCACGGGCTGGGCGTCGGCCAGCGTCGCGGCCAGCCGCTCCGCGGTGTCCTCGGCGAACTCCACCAGCAGCGCGGCGTGCCCGACGACCGTCAGCCCGCGCAGGGCCGGGCTCGCGTCGGGGTCACGCTGGCTGACCCGCAGCGCGGCGGCGTCGAGCAGTTCGGCGGTACGCGCGCCGGCGGCGAGCAGGGCGGGCAGCGCGTCGGTGGCGGTGCTGAGACCGGGCAGGATCAGCAGGCCGGTGGCGGCATGTCGGTGGATCTCGACGGTCCGGAAGACGGCCTCGGCCACGAAGCCGAGCGTGCCCTCGCTGCCGATCATCAGGTGGGCCAGCATCTCGACCGGGCTGTCGTGGTCGAGCAGCGAGTTCAGTCCGTACCCCATGGTGTTCTTCATGGCGAACAGCCGCTCGATCGTGGCCCGCGACCCCGGCGTCGCGCGCACCCGGTCGCGCAGGCGCAGCAGCCCGGCGTGCAGCTCGGGCTCGGCGGCGCGCAGCCGGTCGTCGGCGTCGCGCGCGGCGGAGTCGACGACGGTGCCGGACGGGAGGACGAAGCGCAGCGACTCCATGGTGCGGTACGCGTTGTCGGTGGTGCCGCAGGTCATCCCGCTGGAATTGTTGGCCACCATGCCGCCCACCGTGCAGGCGGATTCGCTGGCCGGATCCGGTCCGAGCCGGCGGCCGTAGCGGGCCAGCCGGGCGTTGGCCTGCCGGATCGTCAGGCCCGGCTGGAGCCGGATGCGGAGGCCGTCGTCGAGCACCTCGGCGTGCCGCCAGTCGGTGCGCACGTCGACCAGCACGCCCGCGCCGCCGGCCTGCCCGGCGAGGCTGGTGCCGCCACCGCGCAGGGTCAGCGGCACGCCGGCCTCCCGGGCGCCGACCATCAGCGCGCCCACCTCGGCCGCCGAGGCCGCGCGGACCACGGCCTGCGGCTCGAACAGGTACGGCGAGGCGTCGTGCGCCGCCGCCAGCCTCCGGGGCAGCTCGGCGCTGGCCCGGGTCGGATCGTCGAGGCGCGAGCGCAGCAACTCGGCGACCTCGCGGGCGCGGACGCCGGCGGCGCTCGGCACGGGAACGACGGTGCTCATGGGCGATCCTCCCGGGAAGGGGTGGTCAGTCGGCGACGATCAGCATCCGCTCGGGGGCGGTGTCGACCGGCGCCGGCAGCTGCAGCGGTTGGCGGCCGGGGGTGATGCTGCCGAGCACCGAGGCGTGCCGTGCGCCGGTGCCCGAGGGCAGGGTGCCCGGCAGCCCGTGCACGGTCAGGTAGCCCAGCAGCGCGAAGGCCAGTGCCTCCTTGGCGTCGGACGCGACACCCACCTCGTCGCTGGACGTCAGGTGGACGTCCGGCAGCTCGTCGCTGATCATCCGCAGCAGCGTCGGGTTGTGCGCGCCGCCGCCGGAGACGACGAGGCGGGTGACGCCGTGCTCGCGGCAGGCGTCGGCCACCGTGACCGCCGTCAGCCGGGTGAGCGTGGCCAGCACGTCGTTCGGCTCCGGCGTGGGGGCGTCGGCGAGGGCGGCGAGCAGGTACGGCAGGTGGAACAGCTCCTTGCCGGTGCTCTTCGGGCCGGGCTGCCGGTAGTACGGCTCGTCGAGCAGCCGCCGCAGCAGGACCGGGTTGACCTGCCCGGCTGCCGCGCCGCGCCCGTCCCGGTCGTACTCCTCGACGCCGCCGCTGAAGTGGCGGACGGCGGCGTCGAGGAGCGCGTTGGCCGGCCCGGTGTCGAACGCGAGGGGATCCGCGTCCCGCGCGACGACGGTGATGTTGGCGATGCCGCCCAGGTTCAGCGCGGCGGGGACGCCGGGCAGGCCGCGCAGCAGCAGCGCGTCGAACAGGGCGACCAGGGGTGCGCCCTGGCCACCGGCGGCGACGTCGCGGCTGCGCAGGTCGGCCACGACCGGAAGGCCGGTGGCCTCCGCGATCCAGGCCGGCTGACCGAGCTGGAGGGTGCCGCGGACCGTTCCCGCCTCGACCCAGTGGTGCATGGTCTGCCCGTGCGAGACGACCAGGTCGGCGCGGCCGCCGCAGAGTTCCGCGACCGCCCGCACGCCCGCCTCGGCGAAGGTCTGGCCGATGCCGGTGTCCAGCACGCAGATCGCCTCGGTGGTGGTCGTCGCGGGTGGCAGGGCCGCGGCGATCCGGGCGCGCAGCTGGTCGGGGTACGGGTGGCTGAGCCGGCCCAGCGGTCGCATCCGCAGGGTGTCGCCGCTCAGGTCGAACTCGGCTGCGGCGGCTTCGATGCCGTCGTAGGAGGTTCCGGACATCAGGCCGATCACGCGCATCGCGTCCTCCTTCACGCCCGGCCGGCGGGTGCCGTCGCGGCGTCGTCGTCGACCTCGTCGCGTCGTCCATGGTCGTACGGCGTCTCCGGGGCCGGGTGGAACCGGCTCGACACCGCGCCGACGACCAGGGTGATCAGGACGCCGATCGGCACCAGCCACTGCGCGGCGATGGCGGTCGCGGTGGTGGTACCCGCCGTCGTCACGTCGATCTTGACGAAGCGGACGATGTAGGTCATCACCGCCACGGTGACGAGGAAGGCGATGAAGGCGTCGACCTGGTTGGCCCGCTTGACCAGACGGCCGAGCAGGAAGGCCCCGAGCAGCGCCCCGTAGGTGTAGCCCGCGATGGTCAGACCGGTCAGGTAGACGTTTCCGGTGCTGGAGCTGAATGCGCAGGCGAAGATCGCCATCAGCACCGCCCAGACCAGGGTCATCACCCGGGCGAGCCGGAGCATCGCGTCGTCGGACGGGACCTTGCGCGAGAAGCTGTGGATGAAGTCGGCGACGGTGGAGTTCGACATCGAGTTCAACGCCGACGACAGCGAACCCATCGCGGCGCCGAGGATGCCGGCCACCAGCAGACCTGAGATGCCGACCGGCAGGGCGTGCAGGATGAAGCTCGGGTAGAGGTTGTCGCTGCTGGCCAGGCCGAGTTCCTTGAAGGTCTGACCCTTGTTGTACGACCACAGCAGCGCGCCGACCAGGGAGAACGCGGCGAACTGGATGACCACGAAGACGCCCGAGGAGATCATCGCCTTCTGCCCGTCGCGCAGCGTGCGGGTGGACAGGATGCGCTGGACGATCAGCTGGTCCGATCCGTGGCTGGCCATCGCGAAGATGGCACCACCGATGATCGCGGTCGGCAGGGCGAACGGGCTGGTGAGCACGTGCGCGAGGGTGAAGTTGGTGTCGAAGAGCTGGAACTTGCCGGCGTCCAGCGCCTGCGAGTAGCCGTCGAAGCCGACGGCGTGGCTGAGCACCGCGATGGCCAGGATCGCCCCGCCCAGGTACAGCCCCATCTGGATGGCGTCGGTCCAGATGACCGCCTTGATGCCGCCGAGGTAGGTGTAGACCACCGTGATGAGCGTGAGGACCACGATGATGGCCTGGTAGCCGACGTGCAGGCCGAACTCGTCGAGGAGCAGCTTGATGGGGATGGCCGAGGCGAACAGGCGGACACCCTCGGCGAGCAGGCGGGTGAAGACGAACGTGACCGACGCCAGACCCTGAAGTTTCAGGCCAAACCGCTCACCGAGGTACTGGTAGGCGCTGACGAACCCACCCCGTTTGTAGAGCGGGATGAGCACCGTGGCCACGACGACGCGACCGATGACGTAGCCCAGGGCCAGCTCGACGTTGCCGAACCCCTGACCGCTGTAGGCGCCACCCGGCACGCTGATCACGGTCAGGACGCTGGTCTCGGTGGCGACCACGGAGAACGAGACGGTCCACCACGGCAGCCGGCCCTCGCCCACGAAGTAGTCCTTGGCGGATTTCTGCTTGCCGGACAGGCGCAGTCCGACGAAGGCGATCACCACGAGGTACAGCACGATCACGACAAGGTCGAGTTGGCGCACGGTTCACTCCCCACCCAGCGGGTTGTCAATAAGTGACGTTGGCCCACACTAACGCGAAACTTTTTGCCAGCGTCCGTCCGGGCTGGTTACGCTGTGGTTTCAGCCTGCTGATAGAGGGCGCGTTGGCCCAGCAGGACGCGCCCGGTAGCACTCGGCGGCTGAACATCAGCGAGAGGAACGAACACCGGATGGACCTCAGCACCCTCGGCACCGAGACCCGCAACGACAAGACCAGCGACCTCGACCGAATGTCTCCCACCGAGTTGCTTCTCGCGATGAACGACGAGGACCGCTCGGTCGCCGACGCCGTCCGTCGGGCCGTGCCGGACATCGCCGCCGCCGTCGACGTCATCGTGGCGTCGCTACGCCAGGGCGGACGGCTGATCTACCTCGGCGCGGGCACCAGCGGCCGGATCGGCATGCTCGACGCCGTCGAGATCCCACCCACCTTCGGTACGACGCCCGACCGGGTCATCGGTCTGCTCGCCGGCGGGGCACGAGCGTTCGGCGTCGCCGTCGAGGGCGCCGAGGACGACCCGACCCGCGCCGTCGCCGACCTCGACGCGGTCGGCCTGACCGCCCGCGACACGGTGGTCGGGCTCGCCGCCAGCGGCCGTACCCCGTACGTGGTCGGCGGGTTGGATCACGCCCGCGCGCGCGGCGCGGCGACCGTCTCCGTGGCCTGCAACACCGACGCCGTGATCAGCCGGCACGCCGACGTCGCCATCGAGGTGCCCACCGGCCCCGAGGTGCTCACCGGCTCCACCCGGCTCAAGGCCGGCACCGCCGAGAAGCTCGTCTGCAACATGCTCTCGACCGCCACGATGGCCCGGCTCGGCAAGGTCTACGGCAACCTCATGGTGGACATGAACGCCACCAACGCCAAGCTCGTCGACCGGGCACGCCGGATCGTCGCCGAGGCCGCCGACACCGACCTCGACACGGCCGCGCGGGCGCTCGCGGCGGCGCACGGGCACGCCAAGACGGCCATCGTGCTGCTGCTCGCCCACTGCACGGCCGAGGAGGCCGCTGCACGGCTGCGCGCCGCCGACGATGACGTCCGGGCGGCCGTCGCGGCCTGACCGCAACGCGTCGCGCGTCGTCGCTGGCGTGCCCCGGTGGTCAGCGGTTCAGGTAGGCGGCCAGGCCGCCGAGCTCCTCGCTCGCGATGAACACCGACCGCACGTTGAGGATGGCCTCCTCGACGTGGGCCTCGCAGCCCCACGCCGCATCACCCCACGAATCGGCGATCTTGATCTTCGCTGGTGCGGCGCACCCCTGGTCGCCGCCGAGCTGGCAGTGCTCGGGGTGCGGTCGGGCGGCCTGTGCGGCCGCGGCGGCGCGCATCCGGTCGGCGAGTTCCGCGGCGGCGGTGGCGCGCTGCTCGGCCTCGGCGCGCAGCTGCCGCTCCGCGCGTACCGCCTTGGCCAGCTCCTCATGCGCGGCCTTGGCGCGTGCTTCGGCGGCCGTCTTCGCCTGCTCGACGTGGTGGCGTTCGATGGCCAGGGCCGCGGTGTCGGCGAAGACCCGGGCCAGAGCGAGATCGGCGTCCTGCGGGACACGCGGGGTGCGGTGGTACATGGCGAAGGTGCCCAACAGGCTGCCGTCGCGGGCCAGGATCGGCATCGACCAGCAGGCGGCGAGGCCGGCCCGCTCGGCCAGGTCGCGGAAGTCGTCCCAGAACGGGTCGTTGGCGATGTCGGTGACGATGACTGGTTCCCGCCGGTGCGCGGCGGTGCCGCACGAGCCGACGCCCTCGCCGGTGGCGATCCCGTCGATGGCCTGGTTGTAGAACTCGGGCAGGCTCGGTGCGGCGCCGTGGCGCAGGTGCCGGCCGTCCGGATCGGCGAGCAGCACGGAGACGAGCACCTGCTCCGGCGCCAGGTTTTCGATGCAGCGGGCCATTCCGTCGAGCACCTCGGCCAGGGGCGCCTGGCGGGCGATCTGCTCCAGCATGGCGCGGTGTTCGGCCATCAACCGCTGGGCGTGCTTGACCTGCGTGGTCTCCACACCGATCACGCGGATCCCGGTCACGGTGCCGCTGGCGTCGCGGCGTGGCTCGTAGGTGAAGTCGAAGAACGCCTCCCGCGCGTGCGGACCGGTCCCCAGCACGACCCGGGCGTCCCGACCGGTGTAGGGCTCACCCGTGCGGTAGACCTCGTCCAGCAGAGCGACGAAGCCCTGACCGGCCAACTCGGGCATCAGCTCGGCGATCGGGACCCCGGTGCGCGCCCGTTCCTCACCGATGGTGGCGAAGAACGCCGGGTTCGCCGTCTCCACCACATGCGTCGGCCCCACGAGCGACGCGAAAACGGCGATGGACTGCCCGAACAGCGCCCGCAGATCCTCCTCGGCCGTCTCCCCGGCACTCACCGCAGTCGACCGCTGGCCCGATACCGCCGTCATGCCGTGGTCGCCCCTCTCCTGTACGACTTCGTCGGATGGCTCATGGTCCGCCGCCCGCTGACGGTCGCCAGAGTACGGGGAAGACCGCGAAGCCGCCGTGCAGCGTACCGATGCTCAGGCAGCGGCTGTCGTACCGGTGCGGCGGCGGCTCAGCCGCTCTCGTCCACGAACTTGTAGTAGCTCATCCGGAAGCGTTGCAGCAGGGCGCGCATGAAGTCCGGACCGGCCTCCGGCGGCACCCGCTCCGCGCCGACCGGCACACCGTTGTCGTAGAAGTCCTGTGCGAGCGCGCCCCACTCGGGGTCGACGATGGTCAGCGACACCGCCTGGCCCGGCTGCCAACGGAACTCGGCCACCCGCCGGTTGGTGTGCTGGGCGAACGTGCGGAATCGGCGCCGACGGTCTCCGCCGCGGCCTCCGCCACCTGCGGTGCCAGGCGCCCCTGCGCCCGGCGCATCACCGCCAGCACCTCGGCGGCGATCTCGTCCGCCCGCCACCGCAACACCCGGTCGTCGAGTCGAAGGTCGGTCATGGCGCCGGACGCGGCGACGGTCACCTGGACCGCGCCGTCCGCACCGTCGGCGGTCGCCGACAGCGCCGCCACCCGCTCGGACAATTCCTGCGCCCGGGCGGCCCGCTCGGAGATGCCCGCCGACCAGGAGGCGACGAACCGCTCGGTCGCCGCGCCGAAGTCGCCGCTGGGAAACTGCGCCATCAGACCTCCCCGTGTGACGGCTGCCGGCCGCCTCGGGGGTGACACCGGGGGCGCGGCCACCACACGATACGTCCTGACCCTCCGACGTGGAGTCCGCGCGGCGGCTGTCCGCACGGACGGCGGGCCGGCGCGCAGCTTTGGGGGCCGGCCGGGCGCAAACGGGGAGGGGGGGCGGGCGGGCACCGACCCCCCAACCCCCGCCGAACACCG
>NZ_JBFAPG010000086.1:0-16638 GCF_040675595.1 Micromonospora sp. NPDC049580 | reverse complement strand
CTGCTGCTCCCTGGCCAGCTGCACCCGGTGCCACTACGCGGTCGAACCCGATCGCTACACCTGCCCGAGTCCAAGATCTGCGAAGCGAGCGGCGGCACGGGCTCAGTCGACCAGGGTGCGGCCGGTCAGGTGCAGGAAGACGTCCTCCAGGCCGCTGCGCCGCACCAGGACGTTGGCCGGGTTGAGCCCCAGCGCGCCGACCTCGGCGACCGCCGCGTCGCCGTCGGGCACGTAGAGCAGGACGCGGTCGGGCAGCACCTCGACCCGCTCCCCCACACCGTCGAGCTTGCCGGCGAACGGCTCCTGCGACTCGGCGGCGAAGCGCAGCTCGACCACCTCGCGGGTGGAGTGCTCCTCGATCAGCGCCCGGGGTGAGCCCTCGGCGACGATCCGCCCGCCGTCCATCACCACCAGCCGGTCGCAGAGCTGCTCGGCCTCATCCATGTAGTGCGTGGTGAGCACCAGCGTCACGCCCTGCTGCTTGAGCCGGAACAGTCGCTCCCACACCAGGTGCCGCGCCTGCGGATCGAGCCCGGTGGTCGGCTCGTCGAGCAGCACGATCTCCGGGTCGTTGACCAGGGCGCGGGCGATGGTCAACCGGCGCTTCATCCCACCGGAGAGCGGCTCGACCTTACTGTCGGCCCGCTCGGTGAGCTGGACGAAGTCGAGCAGCTCGGCGGCCCGTTCCCGGGCGACCCGGCGCGAGATGCCGAAGTAGCGGGCGTACACCGTGAGGTTTTCCCGGACGCTCAGCTCCGGGTCGAGATTGTCCATCTGCGGGCACACGCCGAGCCGGGCCCGGATCGCCGGCCCGTCGCGGACCGGATCCAGGTCGAGGATGCGCAGCTCACCGCCGCTCGGCGGAGAGATGCAGCCGACCATTCGCATGGTGGAGGACTTGCCGGCGCCGTTGGGCCCGAGGAAACCGAACGCCTCACCCGAGCGCACCTCGACGTCGATGCCGTCGACGGCGGTGAAGTCACCGAACCGCTTCACCAGCCCACGAGCCTGAATCAGTGGTCGCCCCGGAGTCACCGCCCGACCCTAGCGGCCGGATCCGACAGCTTTCCACGGAAATTCGGGCCCAGCGTGCAGATCCGGCATGCGAAACGCCGCGGCACGGGCCGTGAACACCCCGAGGAGACACGAACACTCTTCGCTGCCCCACCCGCCGGCCAATCGACGTGTATCGTCCGATTGTGTCGCCCATCCGTTCGCCCGACGGTTCGTCGCCACCCTCACGACCAGCCAACTCTCCCGTCAGTGAGCCCGGCCCGGCCGAGAACGGGTCGCCACCTCGCCCCAGAGCGCCCCACGCCAGCTCAGCCGACACCAGCACGCCGGAAGGCACCGATTCGGCCGAGCGGCTCGGCGATGATGCTCGGGCCGTTGACGAGCGCGCCACCCGGGAGCTGGCCGCCCAGTTCGAGGACGAGAAGCCGGGCCGGGTGCTGTCCGGGCCGGCCGGCCTACTCTTCACCGCAGCGGCGCTGGCGGTCGGCCTTCTCGCCCTGTGGCAGGTCTTCCGCCCTCTGGCGCAGGGCAGCAAATACTATTTGATCATCTTCCTGGCGGGCATGCTGCCGCCGGTCTTCCTGGTCCACCCGGCGGGCCTGCGAATGCCGGCCTGGCGGCGGCGCAGAAGCGACAGCGACAGCGACGGCAGCGCTCTGGCGCGGCCCACCGCCGTGGACTGGGCACTGGCCGTCCTGGCGGTGGCCGCCTGCCTCTACCCCGTCCTACCGATCCCCCTGGGTACGGGTGGCGGCGGTTACAACGCCTTCCTCGACCGGCAGGGTCTGCTGGCACCCCCGGATCTGGTGCTGGGCACCATCCTGCTGCTCCTGCTGCTCGAAGCGTGCCGGCGCACCACCGGGTGGATCCTGCCCGCGGTCTGCCTGCTGTTCCTCGGCTACGGCTACTACGGCGGGTTGCTGCCGCAGTCCTGGCCGGTAGCCCACGCCGGGCTCGACTTCAGCCAACTGGTCGACGCGTTCTACAACTCCGACAGCGGCTTCTACGGCACCCCGCTGGACGTGGCGGCCTCGTACATCGTGCTGTTCACCATCTACGGCGCGGTTCTGGAACTGTCCGGGGCGGGGCGGTTCTTCGTCGAGCTGTCGGCGGCGGCGTTCCGCCGCTCGCGCACCGCCGCCGGGCGTACGGCGGTGGCCTCCGGCTTCCTGCTCGGTACCGTCTCCGGGTCCGGGGCCGCCACGACGGTGAGCATCGGGGCGGTCACCTGGCCGCTGCTGCGCCGTGCCGGCTACCCGGCCGAGCGCGCGGGCGGCATGCTGGCCGCCGCCGGTGTGGGCGCGATTCTCTCCCCGCCCACCCTGGGCGCGGCGGCGTTCATCATCGCCGAGTATCTGGGCGTCTCGTACCTGCAGGTGCTGAGCTGGGCAACCGTGCCGACCGTGCTCTACTACCTCGGCATCCTGCTCTCCGTGGAGATCGACGCCCGCCGCTCGGGCGTACGCCCGGTGGTGATCGACGTCGGCTCACCGTGGCGCCTGCTGGCCCGGTTCGGCTACCACTTCGCCTCGCTGATCGCCATCGTCGTGTTCCTCGCCGTCGGCATGTCCGCGACGAGGGCGGTCGTCTTCGCCACCCTCCTGGCCGCCGCGCTCTCCTTCCTGGACCGTACGCACCGGCTCACGCCACCCCGGCTGATGACCGCGCTCGTCACCGGGGTGCGCGGCGCGCTCGCGGTGACCGCCGTCTGCGCCGCCGCCGGCATCATCACGGCGACCACCACCAAGACCGGCCTCGGGCCGCAGGCGGCGGCGCTGCTGGTCGGCGGGGCCAAGGCGGCCACCTCCAACCCGACTGTCGTGCTGGCGCTCACCGCGCTGCTCGCTGCCGTCGCACTGAGCCTGCTGGGCCTGGCCGTGCCGGTCACCGCCTCGTTCGTGATCGGTTGGGTGATCGTCGGCCCGGCCCTGCTCGACCTGGGTGTGACAGCGCCCGCCGCGGCGATGTTCGTCTTCTACTTCGCGGTCCTGTCCGAGGTGTCCCCGCCCACCGCGCTCGCGGCAGTGGCCGCCGCCGCCGTCACCGGCGGCCGGTTGGTGCCGACCATGTGGCAGACCCTGCGCTACGCCCTGCCGGCCTACCTGATCCCGATCGCGTTCGTGATCACGCCGGCCGGCCTCGGTCTGCTGGGCATCGGCGGCGTCCTGCGGATCGCCTTCGCCGCCGTGGTGACGGCGCTCAGCGTGTCCGTGCTGGCCGTCGCCGCCGGTGGCTGGCTGCCCGGCGTGGGTCCCGCCGGCGCCCCGGAACGCGTGCTCGGCGCCATCGCCGGCGTCACCCTGCTCTGGCTCGAACCCGTGCCGGTCGCGGTCGGCGTGGCGCTGGCCGCCATCGCCGTAGCGGGAGTGCTCGTCCGACGCGGATCCACGGGCCGACCGCGAACACCAACAGAGGAGAAACTGTGCGACGAATCGACGTACGACTCGCGGCGGGCCTGAGCGTGCTCGCCCTCGTCACGACCGCGGGCTGCGGTGGCCAGCAGGGCGGCGCCGCCGAGGACGACACGTCCAGCGCGGTCACCTGCGAGGTGGCCCGGGAGACCCGGGTCGGCATCGCCACCGGTAACGCGACAGGCGTCTACTACCCGATCGGCAACGCCCTGGCCGGGCAGTTGTCCGGGTCGACCGGCGGCAAGCTCACCGGCACCGCCGCCGAGACCGGCGCCTCGGTGCAGAACGTCGAGCAGTTGGTCGGCGGCCAGTACGACGTGGCGTTCTCGCTGTTCGACACGGCGGTCAACGCGGTCGAGGGCAAGGGCAGCTTCTCCGCGCCGCAGCCGGTGCAGGCGTTGGCCCGCCTCTACGACAACTACACCCAGGTGGTGGTCCGTAAGGACTCGGGAATCACCTCGGTGGCCGGCATGCGCGGCAAGCGGATCTCCACGGGCTCCCCGAAGTCCGGCACCGAGGTGATGGCGAACCGGCTGCTGGAGGCCGCCGGACTCGACCCGGCCAAGGACGTTCGGGCCCAGCGGCTCGACCTGACCAAGACGGTCGAGGGAATGAAGGACGGCAGCATCGACGGCTTCTTCTGGTCCGGCGGTCTGCCCACCGGCGGCCTGACCGACCTGTTCACCACCGCCGGCGAGACCGTGCGGTTCGTCGACATCGCGGCCCTGCTGCCGAAGCTGACCGCGCTGAGCCCCGGCTACCAGGCCGGCACGATCGGTCGGGACGTGTACCGGACGGCGACCGACACCCCGACCATCGTCGTACCCAACGTGCTGCTGGTCCGCGAGGATCTGGACGCCAACGTCGCCTGCGCGATCACCCGGACGGTGTTCGACAAGCGCGACGTCCTGGCCCAGGCCAACCCGGCGGCCAAGGGGATCTCGCTGGAGAAGGCCCGCAGGACCCTGCCGGTGCCGCTGCACCGCGGCGCCGAGAAGGCGCTGAACGACCTCGGCGCGAAGTGACGGCCGGTCAGCCGTCGGCCGGCGCGGTGGCGGCGCGGGCCGCGGCGACCAGCCGGTCGGTCTCGGCGAGCAGGGCCGCGTCGTCCGCCGGTGCGCCGGGATCGAGGCGGACCGTCCAGGTCAGACCGTCCACGCCGGCCACCCGCCGGGCTGCGACCCGGGCCGCGCCGCCGGGCACCGGCTGGTGTTCGGTGTACGCGACGGAGCGCGTCACCCGTGCCCGCACCTGGTGCGGCAGCTCACCCGGGTCGAGCAGCAGGTACGTCTCGGCTGGGCCGTCGGCGACCACGGTGTAGCCGTCGCGCTCGACGACCGTCTCGGCGGGCGTGACGGTCAGCTCCCGACCGGACCAGACCGCCTTGAGCACGTCGTGCCAGCCGATGCGGTGCCCCCGGCCGGGCAGCCACAGCCCGAGGTTGCTGGCCACGACGACCCCGTCGCCCTCGCCGTTGCCCGCCGCCGACCAGGCGAGCACCCGCTCGTCGGCGGTCAACGGTGGCCGGTCGGCCGGCGGCAGCTTCGGCTTGCGGCTGAACAGTCCCATCTAGAGCCCTCCCGCGGCCTGCTCGCGCAACGCCCGGGCATGCTGCTCCAGCGACAGCAGTTCGCCGAAGGCGGCGAAGTACTCGTCCTTGTTGTTGACCGGGTTGATCCGCTGGATCCGCGACTTGAGGTCGCGGATGCGGGCCGTCACCGACCCGAACTGCACCCGAGCCATGGTGATCGACACGTAGCGTGGGTCCGGTTCACCGTCGATCCGCAGCGGCTCCACGGCCAGCTCGCCGACCAGCGCCGCCGAGGCCAGGTCGGCGCAGGCGTCGCGGACCTTCTCGATCCAGACGGCGCCGCCGGTCGCCGACACGGCCCCACCGGCCGCCGCGATGGCTGTACGCACCCCGGCGTGGACCGGGTTCCGGTATTCCGTGGCCTCGACGGCGTCGAACATGGGCCCGGCCAGCACCGGCTGTTGGAGGGCGAGCTTCAACGCCTCGCGCTCGACCATCGACAGCGGGCTGTCCAGTGCCGGTTCGGGGCGAGCCGACTCGGGCCGGGCGGCGGGTGCGGCATCCCGGGTGCCGGGCGGCGGGGTGTTGGCGGCGGCGAGCACCGCCCGCTGCACCGGCTCGATCTCCATCCCGAGGTCCATGGCGAGCTTGCGGACGTACTCCGGACGCTTCTCCCGGTCCTTGAGTCGCGCGACCAGCGGCGCGGCGTGGCGCATGGCCTCGACCCGGCCGTCGACGGTGTCCAGGTCGAAGCGGCTGATCTCGTGGCGCAGCGCGAAGTCGACCAGGGGCTCGCGCCGGGCGACCAGGTCGCGGACCGCCAGGTCGCCCTTGGCCAACCGCAGGTCGCACGGGTCCATGTTGTCCGGGCTGACCGCGATGAACGTGCGCCCGACGAAGCGCTGGTCGTCTTCGAAGGCGCGCAGCGCGGCCTTCTGGCCGGCGGCGTCGCCGTCGAAGGTGAAGATGATCTCGCCGGCCACCTCGTCGCTGTCGAACAGGAGGCGGCGCAGAACCGAGATGTGGTCCGCGGCGAAGGCCGTGCCGCAGGTCGCCACCGCCGTCGTCACCCCGGCCAGGTGGCAGGCCATCACGTCGGTGTAACCCTCGACGATCACCGCCCGGCCCTGCTTGGCGATCTCCCGCTTGGCCTGGTCGATGCCGTAGAGCACGTGCGACTTCTTGTAGATCGGCGTCTCGGGGGTGTTCAGGTACTTCGGGCCGTCGTCGTCGTCGAAGAGCTTGCGCGCGCCGAAGCCGATCACGTCGCCGGCGAGGTCCCGGATCGGCCACAGCAGCCGGCGTCGGAAGCGGTCGATGAGCGTGCCCGAGCGGGACTCCCGGGAGAGCCCGGCGGTGACCAACTCCTGATGGGTGAAGCCCTGCTGGCGCAGGTGCTTGGTGAGCAGGTCCCAGCCATCCGGCGCGAACCCGCACCCGTAGCGCTCGGCGGCGGCCCGGTCGAAGCCCCGTCTGGCCAGGAACTCCCGGGCCAGCCGCGCCCCGGCGGTGCTGAGTTGCGCCCGGTAGAAATCGACAGCGGCGGCGTGCGCGGCCACCAGGCGCTGCCGTTGGCCCTGCTGCGGGCGGGGACGCGGGGTGCTCCGGTCGTCCTCGACGTAGCGCAGCTGGATGCCGGCACGCCCGGCCAGCCGCTCGACCGACTCGACGAAGCTGAGGTGCTCCGCGTCCATCAGGAACTTGATCGCGTCGCCGCCGGCCCCGCAGCCGAAGCAGTACCAGACGTTGCGGGCCGGCGAGACGTTGAACGACGGGCTCTTCTCGTCGTGGAACGGGCACAGGCCCTTGAGGTTGCCGCCGCCAGCGGACTTCAGGGTGACCGTCTCGGAGATCACATCCCCGATCGAGGTGCGTTCCCGGACCAGTGCGATGTCCTCGTCCCGGATCCGCCCAGCCATGCGCCACCCCCTCGGCGTACATCCTGCCCTGCCGGGCCGACGACACGCCGGCCGGGGGACACCGGTGTGGCGGGGGCCGCCGTCGGGCTCACCCGTTCCGGCCCGGCCGCCGGGACCGCGCGGGGACCATGACCAGATGCGCAGGGTACGCGGTGACGGCGCTCGCCGGCGGAGCCGGATCCTCGGGCGGCTGGGGCTGCGTGGCGTGGCGCCCGCCCAGGACGAGGCAGGCCACCGGCACGCCACCTGGCTCGAACTCTTCCTCGACCTCATCTTCGTGTACGCGCTGGCGGCCGTCGTACGTCGGCTCGGCGACGACCCGACCCCGGCGCCGACGGCCGTGCTGGCCGTGATCGGGCTGTTTCTGGTGGTCCAGTGGTGCTGGCTGGGGCAGGTCTTCTACGACAACCGGTTCGACCCGGACGACGCGCCGCACCGGCTGCTGGTGCTGGTCGCCCTGGTCGGCGCCGGCGCGATGACGCTCGGCGTCGACGAGGTGCCGGAGAGCGTGCTGCTTCCGGTGGGATACCTGGTCGTGCGGGGTGTGCTGCTCCTGCTGTATCTACGGGCCCGACCGACCAGCCCGATGGCCCGGACGGTGACCACGATCTACCTGCTCGGCTTCGGGACGGGCTGGCTCATCTGGCTGGCCTCGCTGGTCGCCCCCACCGGGTCGCGCCCGACGCTGTGGATCATCGCGATGGTCATCGAGCTGGCCACCCCCTGGGTGGGCCGACGCTGGCTGAACGACTGGCCGGTGGACAACCGGCACCTGCCGGAACGCATCGGCCAGTTCACGATCATCGTGTTGGGCAGCGCGATGGCAAACCTGCTCTTCGCGGTGCCGGATCACCCTCCACCGCACATGATCCTGACGGCCGGGCTGGCCTTCCTCATACCGGCGGCCGTCTGGTGGGCGTACACCGCCTTCGTCACCACCCGGGTGCTGCAGAGCCGATTACGCGGCGGGCAGGCGTACGGCTACCTGCACCTTCCGCTCGGCGGTGCGTTGTTGCTGCTGGGCTGGGCCCTCGGCCAGGTGGTCCGACTCGTCGACGACAACGTGCGCCACCTGCCGCTCGAACTGCGACTGGTGCTGGCCGCCTCCGTGATCGTCTGGACGTTGTGTGGGCTGGCCCTGTCCTGGTTGTGGTGCCGGCCGAGCGCGGGCCGGCTGGCGATCACCGGGTACGGGATTGTCTCGGTCGGCGTGGTCACCACCTGGGTGCACGAACCGAAGCTGATGCTGCTGTTGCTCGCGGTGGCGATCGTCGGGTACGCCGTGCTGCTCAGCCGGGCCCTCGGCAAACTCGACGAGGACCCGGCAGTCGGCGCCTGACGCTCAGGCAGCGGCCGGCTCCTCCGCGGGGACCTGCCGGTTCCAGTCCGCCTTGGTGGAGCGCCAGCCCTCGTCGTCCATGCCGCGCCGCCAGTAGCCGGAGATGGAGAGACGGTCGGCGGGCACGCCCCGCTCGCCGCGCAGCAGCCGGCGCAGCTCCCGGACGAACGTCGCCTCGCCGTGCACGAAGGCGTGCACGGAACCGGGCGGGAACTCCAGCTCCCGCACCGCCGCCACCAGGGCGTCGCCCACCGGGCGGTCACCCCGGTGCAGCCAGGTCAGCTCCACGGCGCCGGGGCTGAGCAACTGCTGCTCCTCCGCCGGGTCGGCGATCTCGACGAGGACCCGGGCCGGAGCGCCCAACGGCAGCCGTTCCAGGGCGGCGGCGATCGCCGGCAGGGCGCTCTCGTCGCCGACCAGGAGGTGCCAGTCCGCGTCCGGGTCCGGCGCGTACGCCCCGCCGGGGCCGACGAAGTGCACCGGGTCACCCGGGCGCAGCGCCGCGGCCCACGGGCCGGCCAGCCCCTCGTCGCCGTGGTGCACCACGTCCACGGTCAGCTCCCCGGCCAGCGGGTCCCACCGCCGCACGGTGTACGCGCGCAGCCGGGGCCACTGCTCCCGGGGCAGGTCCCGGCGGATCGCGGCGAGGTCCAGCGGCTGCGGGTACGCGACGCCGGGCGCCGGAAAGACCAGCTTGATGTAGTGGTCGGTGAACTCGCCCACCGGCAGGCCGGTCAGCTCGTCCCCACCGAGGACGAGCCGGATCAGGTGCGGGGTGGGTCGCTCGGTGCGCAGCACCTGGACCGAGGTGACGTTCCTTGGGCGTTCCGTCATGCACTTAGGTTAGCCTAAGTTGCTGTGGTCGCCTCCGGCGGTGCGCCGCCGCCAACCAGACGGGTGTGCCAGCTCATCGCCGCCGGGTCGGTGAGCGAGGCGATCTGGTCGATCACCACGCGCAGCCGGGCCGCGTCGTCCGGCGCGGCCCGCCACAGCGGGGCGAACACCGGGTCGAGCCCGTCCGGGGCCCGTCCGACCAGCGCCGCCGCCAACTCGGCCAGCATCGTCCGCTGCCGCTCGTAGCGACCCCGGAAGCCGGTGCGCCGCATCACGTAGCGCAGGGCGATGCCCTTGAGCAGCGCGCACTGGGCCCGGACCCGTCTCGGCACCACCAGATCGGCGGCGTAGCGGCGGTGCGGCCCGGGGCCGTACCGCTCCTCGGTGGCCGCCACCGCCGCCGACACGAACCGACCGGTCAGGCCGCTCGTGGTGGCCTTCAGCGCGACCTGGGCGCGGTGGCTGCCGTCGTAGCCGACGAGGGGGGCGAGCAGCGGGTCAGCCAGCAGCTCGACCAGCACCTCGGCCAGGTCGGCCGGAGACTCCCCGGAGTAGGCGGCGGCCACGTCGGCGCAGAGCGCGGCCCGCTCGTCGGCGTCCGCGAGCAGCGGGCGCAGCGCGACGTACCCGCCGTGGATGCCGTCCTCCACGTCGTGCACCGAGTACGCGACATCGTCGGCCCAGTCCATCACCTGCGCCTCCAGGCAGCGCCGGTCGCCGGGCGCACCGGCCCGGATCCAGCCGAAGACCGCCGCGTCGTCGGCGTACACCCCGAACTTGCGCTGCCCGTCGCGGCGCGGCCAGGGGTACTTGCCGATCGCGTCCAGCGACGCCCGGGTGAGGTTCAGCCCGGCCGACGAACCGTCCGGGGCGAGCACCTTCGCCTCCAGCCGGGTCAGCACCCGCAGCGTCTGAGCGTTGCCCTCGAAGCCGCCGCAGGGCGCGGCGAGCAGGTCCAGCGCCGCCTCGCCGTTGTGCCCGAACGGCGGGTGCCCGAGGTCGTGGGCGAGCCCGGCGACGTCCACCACGTCCGGGTCGCACCCCAGCCGGGCGCCCATCTCCCGGGCGATCTGGGCCACCTCCAGCGAGTGGGTCAGCCGGGTCCGCAGGAAGTCGTCGGTGCCGGCGGTGTGCACCTGGGTCTTGGTGGCCAGCCGGCGAAACGCCGCGGAGTGCAGCACCCGGGCCCGGTCACGCTCGTACGGCGACCGGCGGTGGCCGGTGTCCTTGGGCGGCTCCTGGACCAGCCGGGCGTCCGATGGGTTCACTTTTGGCGCAGAACGCAGAACTCGTTGCCCTCCGGGTCGGACAGGACCGTCCAGTCGACGTCACCCTGGCCGATGTCGACGTGCCGGGCGCCCATGTCGACCAGACGCTCGACCTCGGCCTCCTGGTCGGCCGGGCGGAGGTCGAGATGCAACCGGTTCTTGCGCTCCTTGCCGTCGGTCACCGGCACGAAGACCAGCCCGGGAAGGCGGTCGGCGGACTGGCGGATCTCCACCTCGTCCGGTCTCTCGGTGACGACCTGGTATCCGAGCGCCTCGGCCCACCAGCGGGCCAGTCGGGCCGGATCGCGGGCATCGATGGTCAGGTTCTCCCAGACGCTGGTCATACAACCACCTTTCCCGTCGACGGCGGACACAGTCGGCCGTGTGAGCGAGCCAAGGTTACGCCCGCCGATGCCGCTCGGCCTGCCCGCGACGCAGCACCGGCGCGCGCGCAACCGCCGATCGGTCCCCAGTTGTGGACCGATCGCCCTGGGTTACGGGCTCGCGGGCGGAAGTGGCCACCGGTAGCGTTCCCAGCGCGGAAAGTGACCAACCGACCGAGACGCGGAGCCGACCGCTAGGGAGACGCTCGTGGATGCAGACACGGTGGTGGGAACGGAACTGCTCGGGCTGCGTCGACGCCGGCCCGAGGTCGCCGGTGCCGTGCTGGCCGGCACCGACGGGCTGCTCATCTCCAGCGACCTGCCGAGCACCGACGCCACCCACCTCGCCGCGCTCGCCGCGGCCAGCTACGGGCTCGGTCACCGGGTCGCCGACACGGTCCGGCGGGGCGAGTTCCGCGAGTCGGTGGTGTGCACCACCGACGGCTGCGTGGTCACCTACCCGGCCGGGCGCAGCGCCCTGCTGACACTGGTCACCGGGTCGGCGGCGAAGGATCTGGAGGGGCTGCACGAGGAGGCCCGGGTGGTGGCGCACCGGGCCGGCCGTGTGCTGGACACCCGGGGCGGCGGGATCGGCGCCACGGCGGTACCCGACGCGCACGCGCCGCTGGCCGTGCGTACCCCGATGGCGACCCTGCCGACGCAGCTGCGCCGCTCGGCCCGACCCACCTGGCGTCGCCCGCCGATCTGAGCGCCGACGACGGCCCGGCCCGCCGCAGATCTGGGCGCGCCAGCGACGGCCCGGTCCGCCGCCGATCTGGGCACGCTGGCGGCGGCCCGGTCGTCCGGGCCGCCGCCGGCGTCCGCGTCAGCGGCTGTCCGACCCGTCGGTCTCCACGGCTGCCCGGCCGGCCTCCAGGCGGGCCACCGGCACCCGGAACGGCGAGCAGGACACGTAGTCGAGACCGACCTCGTGGAAGAAGTGCACCGAGTCGGGGTCCCCGCCGTGCTCGCCGCAGATGCCGAGCTTCAGCCCGGGCCGGGCGGCCCGGCCCTCCTCGGCGGCGATCCGGATCAGTCGGCCGACCCCGTCCCGGTCGATCGACTCGAACGGCGAGATGCCGAAGATGCCCAGTTCCAGGTAGCGCCAGAAGAACGCGCCCTCGACGTCGTCCCGGGAGAAGCCCCAGGCCATCTGGGTGAGGTCGTTGGTGCCGAAGGAGAAGAATTCGGCCGCCTCGGCGATCTGCCCTGCGGTCAGCGCCGCCCGGGGCACCTCGATCATGGTGCCGATCAGCACCTCGACTCCGCTGTCCCCGACCACCTCGGCGATGATCTTCTCGGCCTCGGCGCGTACCGTCTCCAGCTCCTGCACGGCTCCGACGAGCGGCACCATGATCTCCGGCTTGGCCACCCGGCCCTCCCGGGCGCAGGTCACCGCCGCCTCCGCGATGGCCCGGACCTGCATCGCGAACAGGCCGGGGATGACCAGGCCGAGGCGGACGCCGCGCAGCCCGAGCATCGGGTTCTCCTCGTGCATCCGCCGGACGGCGGCGAGCAACGCCTCCTCCTTGGCCACGTCCTCGCCGCGTTCCTGCGCGACCGCGACGTTGACGGCGAGCTGCTCCAAGGGCGGCAGGAACTCGTGCAGCGGCGGGTCGATCAGCCGGACGGTGACCGGCAGCCCGTCCATCTCGTGGAAGATCTGCACGAAGTCGGCCCGCTGCAACGGCAGAAGCGCCTCCAGCGCGGCCTCCCGCTCGTCCGCGGCGCGCGCCAGGATCAGCCGCTCGACCAGCTCCCGCCGGTCGCCGAGGAACATGTGCTCGGTGCGGCACAGCCCGATGCCCTCGGCGCCGAAGCGCCGGGCACGGGCGGCGTCCGCGCCGGTGTCGGCGTTCGTGCGGACCGCCAGCCGCCGCCTGCCGTCGGCGTGCGTCATGATCCGGTGTACGGCCCGGACGAGCGCGTTGTCGATGTGCTCGGGGTCGAGGCTGCCCTCGAAGTACTGCACGACCTCCGACGGCATGACCGGCACCTCACCGAGGTACACCTTGCCGGTGGTGCCGTCGATGGAGACGACGTCGCCCTCGTTGACGGTCCGCCCGGCCACGGTGAACCGCTTCGCCGGCACGTTCACGTCGATCGCGTCGGCGCCGGAGACGCAGGTCTTGCCCATTCCCCGGGCCACCACGGCGGCGTGGCTGGTCTTGCCGCCGCGCGAGGTGAGAATGCCCTTGGCGGCGATCATGCCGTTCAGGTCGTCCGGGTTGGTCTCCCGGCGGACCAGGATCACCGACTTGCCCTCGGCCGCCAGCTCGACGGCCCGCGCGGAGGTGAAGACCACCGTGCCGGACGCCGCGCCCGGTGAGGCGCCGATGCCCGTGGCGACCGCCTCGAACTCGTGGTCGAGCTGGAAGCGGGGGAACATCAGCTGGGCGAGCTGTGCGCCGTTGACCCGGTGCAGCGCCTCGTCCAGGTCGATCAGGCCCTCGTCGATGAGCTGCCCGGCGATGACGAACGCGGCGGCGGCGGTGCGCTTGCCGACCCGGGTCTGCAACATCCACAGCTTGCCGCGCTCGATGGTGAACTCGATGTCGCACAGATCCCGGTAGTGCTCCTCCAGCCGGGCCATGAACGAGAGCAACTCGTCGTAGGACTTCTTGTCGAGCTGCTCCAGCTCCTGCAACGGCACGGTGTTGCGGATGCCGGCGACCACGTCCTCGCCCTGCGCGTTGGCCAGGTAGTCGCCGTAGATGCCCTGCGCGCCGCTGCCCGGGTCACGGGTGAAGGCGACACCGGTGCCCGAGTCGGGGCCGAGGTTGCCGAAGACCATGGTCACCACGTTGACCGCGGTGCCGAGATCGGCCGGGATGCGCTCCTGGCGGCGGTAGAGCACCGCGCGCTCGGCGTTCCACGACTCGAAGACCGCCCGGATGGCCAGGTCGAGCTGTTCCCGCGGCTGCTGCGGGAACTCCCGGCCGGTGTGCTTGGCGAAGATCTTCTTGTACGCGTCGACCAGCCCGCGCAGGTCGTCCGCGTCCAGGTCCAGGTCGTTGTGCGTACCCTTGGCGCTCTTGGCCTCGTCGAGGGCGTGCTCGAACTCCTCGCCCGGCACCTCGCAGACGGTCTTGCCGAACATCTGGATCAGCCGGCGGTAGGAGTCCCAGGCGAACCTGTCGTTGCCCCCCGCCTGCGCGGAGAGCCCGACCACGCTCTGGTCGTTGAGGCCGACGTTGAGGACGGTCTCCATCATGCCGGGCATGGAGAACTTGGCCCCGGAGCGGACGGACACCAGCAGCGGGTCCCCCGGGTCGCCGAGGCGCTTGCCCATCGCCCGTTCCAGCGACTCCAGGTGCGCCTCGATCTGACCGGCGAGGCCGTCCGGCTCCCGCCCGGTCGCGAGGTACGCCTGGCAGGCCTCGGTCGTGATGGTGAAGCCGGGCGGGACGGGCAGACCGAGGTTGGTCATCTCGGCGAGGTTGGCCCCCTTGCCGCCGAGCAGGTCCTTGAGATCCTTGTTGCCCTCGGAGAAGTCGTAGACGTACTTGTGTTCGTCGGTCTCTTGCGCTGCCACCAGAGCCTCCCACGCGCGCCGGATTGACACTTAACGAAGGTTCAGGGCGAAGGTTAAGCGAAGATCGGGTGGCCTGGGACCGTTCGGTGACAATAGGCACAGCCATCACGACTATCCGCGTTCGTACCGGTTTTTGGGAACGCTTCCACGCGCACGATCACGCATCTCCGCCGGTCCTCGTATTCTTGACGGCACTGGTTCTGTCGAAACTCGCTTTTGCCATATCCGACGCGAATAACCCCTCCGGAGCCGTCGTCGTGTCATCCCTTCCGCTCTCCTCCCCCGCCCCCGAGCCGACCCCGACGGCCACCGTCGCCGACTCGGCCGCAGTGCCCGCGCACCAGCCGGAGGCCGGCGACCTGGCTGTGCTCGCCGCGCGGGCGGCCGGCGACGACCTGCTCGCCCCTGCGGTACGTCTCGACAGCGTCGTACCGGCACCGGAACGGGTCGAACCGGACCCCACCGCGTCCTTCGTGCTCACCGGGGGCACGGCCATCCGGGTCAGCGCCCACCCGGGCGCCCGCGCGGTGGCCGACCACCTCGCCGAGCTGCTCCGACCGGCAACCGGGTTCCTCCTGCCGGTCGCCGACACCCGTGCGGTCGGGCCGACCGGCCCGCTGACGCTCACCCTGGCCGCCACGCCCGCCAGCCCGGCCCCCGCCGTCGAGCGCCCGACCACCGACCTCGGGGCGGAGGGCTACCGGCTCGACGTGACCACCGCCGAGGTTCGCCTCGTCGCCGACACCCCAACCGGTCTCTTCTACGGCGTACAGACGCTCCGGCAACTGCTCCCCGCCGCCGTGGAGAACCCGACTCCGGTGACCACGCGCTGGTCGCTGCCCGGCGGCACGATCCTGGACCGACCCCGCTTCCCCTACCGGGGCGCGATGCTCGACGTGGCGCGACACTTCTTCGCCGTCGAGGACGTCCTACGGGTGATCGACCACCTCGCCCGCTACAAGCTCAACCACCTGCACCTGCACCTCACCGACGACCAGGGGTGGCGCATCGCCGTCGACTCCTGGCCGAAGCTGACCACCGTCGGCGGGGCGAGCGAGGTCGGCGGCGGCCCCGGCGGGCACTACACCAAGGCCGACTACCGGCGGATCGTCTCCCACGCGGCCGCCCGGCACGTCACGCTGGTCCCGGAGATCGACCTGCCCGGCCACACCAACGCGGCGCTCGTCGCCTACCCCCAGCTCGCACCGGACAAGCTCGCGCCGCCGCCGTACACCGGCACCGAGGTCGGCTTCAGCTACGTCGACCCGGCCGACGAGCAGACGTACGACTTCATCGCCGACGTGCTCGGCGAGGTGGCCGCCCTCACCCCCGGGCCGTGGCTGCACATCGGCGGCGACGAGGCGTTCAAGGTCAAGGGTGCGGTCTACACCGATTTCGTGGAGAGGGCGCAGCGGATCGTCGCCGACACCGGCAAAACCGTGGTGGGCTGGCACCAGCTCGCCCCGGCCGCACACCTCGACGGGCGGGTCCTGCAGTGGTGGGGCACCGACGCCGACGATCCCACCACGGCCGACGCGGTCCGGCGGGGCGCCCGGCTGATCCTCTCCCCCGGCAACCACGCCTACCTGGACATGAAGTACGCCGAGGACACCCCGATCGGGCACGACTGGGCCGGCCTCATCGACGTACGGCGGGCGTACGACTGGGATCCGGGCACGCACGTCGCCGGCGTGCCCACCGCGGCCGTCCTGGGCGTGGAGGCCCCGCTGTGGACCGAGTCGGTCACCTCGCTCGCCGACATCGAGTTCATGCTGTTTCCCCGGTTGCCCGCCATCGCCGAGCTCGGCTGGTCACCCCGAGCCGCGCACGACTGGGCCGGATTCCGCGAGCGCCTGGCCGGGCACGGCCCACGCTGGTCCACCGCCGGGATCACCTTCCACCGCTCCCCCGAGATCCCCTGGCCGGCGACCCCCACGGTCCCCCGGCAACACCGCGCACCCCAGAACGACCCGACAACCCCCTGAAGGCGCGGCACACCGCGAGGTCGCCGTCAGCGGCGTGCCGCCCACCGACGGACACCGTGCACGCATGATCGTGCTCGATCCCGGATGTAGTGGTCTCGCCCGCGTGGTGAGGGCCCTGTTTCCAGGATCGAGCACGATCATCCGGTGGCGGTGGGGCCGCGTGGAGGTGATCGACTCGGGTTCGGTGATGTCGGGGTGTCCGGCGCGCCCGGATACCCCGGTATCGCCGAACCCGAGTCGATCAACCCCGGGTGGTGGCGGAGTCCGTTTCTGGTGGGCGGTTTGTCTGGTTTCGTCGATGGCGTCCCGTGGTCGGCGCCACGCTGGTGGCGGAATCGGGGACCCGGCGGTGGACCAGCGTGGGCCGTGCCCGGCCAGGCGCTCGCGGAATCCGGCCCAGTCGTGCGCGGCTCGGGGTG
>NZ_JBFAPG010000085.1:0-16722 GCF_040675595.1 Micromonospora sp. NPDC049580 | reverse complement strand
GCGTCGAGGACGACGTCGGCCGGGGCGACGACGTCGGCCAGCGGCTCGGACAGGCCGCCCACCAGGCGGAAGTGCTCAGGCGCGGTACCGGCACAGATGCTCGTGCCGATGCAGCGGCCCGAGTCCACCCCGATCCGCCACGCGGTACTCACCAGGCCACCGGCATGCCGAGCAGGCCCCGCACCAACATGCCCCGCTTCCACTCCAGCTCGGCCTCCGGCACGGCAAGCCGCAATCCGGGCAGGCGAGTCACGAGGGTGGCGACGGCGACCTGCAACTCCATGCGGGCCAGTTGCGCGCCGACGCAATGGTGTACGCCGTGCCCGAAGCCCAGGTGCGGTTTCTGCTCGCGGTCGAAGTCCAGCCGGTCCGGGTCGGCGAAGACGGTACCGTCCCGATTCGCCGACGACAGCGAGCCGAGAACCGGCTCACCTGCCCGGACCAGCACACCGCCGACCTCGACGTCCTCCTTGGCGTACCTGGCGAAGGAGGAGCCGACGCCGAGCGGCACGTACCGCAACAGTTCCTCGACCGCGGCCGGCACCAGCGACGGATCGGCCCGCAGCTGAGCGAGCTGGTCCGGATTGTGCAGCAGGACGTAGACGAAGTTGGGGATCTGGGTCACCGTGGTCTCGTGGCCGGCCGCGAGCAGCCCTCCGGCCAGCTCCACCAGCTCGGTCTCGCTGAGCCGATCCTCATTCTCGTCGCGGGCCCGCACCAACGCGCCGAGCAGGTCGTCGATCCCCGGGTCGCGGCGCCGCTCGGCGACCAGACCACCGATGTAGCCCCAGAGATTGTTCAGGTACTCCTGGATCGTTTCCAGGGGCAGCGAGGTGGTCGAGACGATCGCCTCGGACCAGACGTGGAAGCGGTCGCGGTCGGCGTACGGGACCCCGAGCAACTCGCAGATCACCTGGATCGGCAGCGGCGTGGCGACGTGCTCCACCAGGTCGGCCGGAGGACCGAGCCGGACCATGTCGTCGACCAGCGCGTCGGCGATCTCCTGGGTTCGGGGTCGCAGCGCCTCCACCCGACGTGCCGTGAACGCCTTCGCCACCAACCGGCGCAGCCGAGTGTGATCGGGCGGGTCCATGGTCAGCATGCCGCTGTACTGCTGGCGCGGGGTGAGCCTGGGCTCGTCGCGCTGGACGGACAGGGCGCGGCCGAACCGCACGTCGCCGAGGACCGTACGGACGTCCTCGTACCGGGTGGCGAGCCACGCCTCCTCGCCGTAGGGGAGCTTTACCCGGGTCATCGGCTCGTTCTCGCGCAGCTCGCCATAGGTCGGATCGACGACGAGGCGGTCGGGCACACTGAACGGGTACGGCCGCGCGGGCGGAACCGTCCGACTCTCGGTGGTCTGCGCGCTCTCCGTCATCCGGATTCCCTTCGTCGAGGCGGCGTGATCCTCAGGCCGGCACCACGTCCGTAGCGGCGCCGGATTGCCAGCGTCCAGGGCTTGCGACCACCACCGCATTGACGCTCAGTGATATGTCGATATCGGATCGTAGCGGGATGTGTCGATGATCGCCATGGAGGCTGGTCCGCGTCCGGCGACGGCTGTGGTGCCGCTGCGAAGGAACCGCAGCGGCTCCTCGCCCGCGATCCACAGTGCTGGACGGCCTCGCTCTGGTGTGGTGCCCGGCCCAGTCCGGCGCGTACCCGCACTGACGCCCGGCATGCCGATCGCTGTTGGCGGCGGCTATCAGGGGAAGAGCTTCCAGTGCCCCTCCGAGACGACCTCGACGGCGCCGTCGACCACCTTGATGGCGGTGTCATCGTCGATGGCGTAGGTCGGGACCGGGATTCCGGACGCCCACTTCTGAATGGTGGACAGCTCGGTGCCCTCCATGTCCGGGTGATTGAGGTGTGGGTACAGCGTGAAATCCACCAGCCCCAGCGCCCGGTCAGCGCCCTCCGCCATGTCGCTACCGTCGGGGACGAATTCGAGGTCGAACTCGGCATCGCAGTTGTACGGGGTGACCGCGATACTCCCGGCACTCACCCCCCACGTAAACCGTATCGCTCAGCGACGGTAGGAGGTCGGCCAGACCCGACTGGCGCAGCCAGTAGGTCAGGTAGAGCACATCGCCGCCCCAGACGAGGAGGGCATCGGCCTGCCGGACGGCCGGACCCAGTTCTCTTCTCGGATGGTCGGCAGTGCGGTGAGCTCCAATATCCCCAGGGATTTCCAACCGAGCTGGGACAGCGGGATCGTGGCCTGGCCGTGAATCGCCTTCCACGCGCTCTCACCTCCGCCGGGGAAGGGATAGACACCGGTCGGAATGAAAAGGGCCGTGGACTCGGCGATCGGCTTGCCCAGCAGGTCGACCAGCGCATTGCGAATGCTCGGGTTCTGGACGCCCCCGGACGTGAGAAGAAGCCTCACCCGTGCCTCCTGTACGTAGCGGTCATGACGCTCTCCTCGAAGTCGGGAGATCGGGTGCATGGGACGACAGGCTGGACACCATAGCGAAACTCAACGCCGTTGCGGCCCCTCAAGCCCTCGCACGCGCATCGGCATGAGCGGAGGGCACTCTTGTGAAGCATCTGTGTCAGTGCGTGCCAGGGCACCTGGCGGCCGTGGCACCCACAGCGACGGTGAGTGAATCTGTGAGCGGTCGATCCAGCAGGCGCAGAGGTCGGGGCTGGTGTTGTCGAGGAACCCGTGGCGGACACTGGTGGCGATTGAGGCCAGCATCGGCGGCTGGAACGGCAGCAGGTTGGCGTCGCCGAGGAGGCGGGTGCGGTACTCATTCAGGCCGATTGTGTGGTGCGCGACCCGAGACGGTCGGCGATGCCGCCAGCGGTAATCGGGTCCCCGACCAGGTCGTACACCTTGCCGACGTGCGCGGTGGGCTCGCTTGCGACGACGGCTGCGGCAGCTGCCAGGTCGGCCCGCGCTACCGCGGAGAGTGCACCGGTCCCGAATGCTGATTCCAGGCCGTCGGGAGTCCACGCGAGCAAGGCACCGAACAGTTCGGCGTACAGCCCGTTTCGCAGGATGGTCCACGCGAGCCCGCCGGTTTTGATCATTTGCTCGGTGGCCCTGTGGGCAAGTGCGAACCCGAGGTGGTCCCCGGCGCTGGTCAGGCTGGTGTAAACCACGTGGGCCACGCCGTCGCGGGCCTGCAGCGTCGAGAAGAGTCCGGTGACGCGCGATGACCTGGTCGTCCTCGGCATACCCGGCCGAGACGAGGACCAGGGTCGAAACGCCTGTGAGATCGAGGGTTGCGGAGTCGTCGAAGTCAAGGTGGCGCTGTGCGCTGGTGGGAGTGCGACTTCCTGCCAAGGCGGGTACGTCTCGCTCGCCGAGCTCTGCGAGTGTGAGCGAAGCGAGCTGTCCGTTGGCGCCGGTCACCATGATCATTGCGATTCGGTCCCCTACCGTGGTTCTCTTCAGTAACTACAGTGAGAGCCTGGACCCGCGCCCGGTGGCTCACAAGGAGGCAGTCTCGTGTCACTAGCGCACACCGAAGTAACCGCGGGAGCCGCCGAGCTCGAACCATGCGGACAGCCGGATCACGCAGACTGCGGCATCCGAGACGTTCTTGACCGGGTGGGCGACAAGTGGTCGGTTCTCGTGATCGTCGAACTCGCCAACGGGCCGCGACGCTTCCGCCAACTCCAGCGCGCCATCGACGGGATCTCCCAGCGCATGCTGACCCTCACGGTGCGCCGCCTGGAACGAGACGGCCTCGTCCTTCGGACCGTGTACGCGACCGTGCCCGCCCAGGTCGACTACCGCCTCACCGCAACCGGCACAAGCCTCACCCACCTCGTCAAAGCACTCGCCGACTGGTCACTGGCACACCGCGCAGCCATCTCCGAAGCCCGTCAGGCCTACGACAGCGACCACCCCGACAACGAGATCCGGTGACGCGCAGCGCGTCCTGAGCCCCGACAGTTGGTCGACCTGAGCATCTCGCTCGTTATCCGACAGTGGATGGCAGTTGAGGCCGTGACCGGGATCGAACCGGCGTACGCGGTTTTGCAGACCGCTCCCTCACCACTCGGGCACACGACCAGGCAGAAGCGCCCGCGGAGGGAATCGAACCCCCGACACCCAGCTCCGGAAGCTGGTGCTCTGTCCCCTGAGCTACGCAGGCATGCGTGGGAGTGGAGAGATTCGAACTCCCTGAGCGCGAACGCACCGGGGTTACAGCCCGGCCCACCTCACCATCGGTGGCGCACTCCCTTGGGGTGACTGGCGGGTACTGACCCCGCGACCTCCCGGGCCACAACCGGGCGCTCTACCACTGAGCTACAGCCACAACTGCGGCCCGAAGGCCAGTGCCCGTACCTGGACTCGAACCAGGGCGACCCGCTGTGTGGGAGCGGTGCTCTGCCGCTGAGCTACACGGGCTTGGCTCCCCTGCCTGGACTCGAACCAAGATCAGCCGGTTAACAGCCGGCCGCTCTACCTTTGAGCTACAGGGGAAAGGGCCAGGTCCCAAGGCGGCCGGACTCGAACCGGCGATCTTCGGTGACACCGCACTCGCCGTTCGGCGCGCTCTGTGCCTGGGAACTGGACGTTGGTAGAGCCGACGGGATTTGAACCCGCACGATCCGCCTTGAAAGGGCGGCGACCTGCCATTAGTCGACGGCTCCATGCGTGCCCCGAGAGGGTGTCGAACCCCCGGCCTCCGTCGCGTCAGGACGGCGCTCTCCCGCTGAGCTACCAGGGCGGGAGCGGGACCGGGATTCGAACCCGGGAACCTCTGGGTTATGAGCCCAGCGCGCTTCCATGACTGCGCCATCCCGCAAGTGGGCCGCCGGGGACTCGAACCCCGAACCCTCGGATCAAAAGTCCGCAGCTCTACGCCATTGAGCTAGCGGCCCGCGTTGTCCCCCGGGCAGGATTCGAACCTGCGACGACCCGGTTTAGGAAACCAGCGCTCTATCCGCTGAGCTACCGGGGGAATTGGTACGCCGCCAGGGACTCGAACCCTGCACTTACTGATTAAGAGTCAGCAGCTCTACCCCATGAGCTAGCGGCGCTTGGGGCTCGGTGAGGCGAGCCCATCCCTGAGTCCGCGCAGTCCGACGCCGGTGGTCGTTTGCGCAAACCACATCACATTTCTTGATTTCCGCCGCGATGCGCACCCACGGCGCGTTGTCCTTGAGGAGGCGGCTGACGTCGGCAATCTTGTCCCGCTGATGGTCGAAGTCGAGAACGACGACGTCGGTCTCCCCGCAGTCGACGCAGGGGTGCGTCGAGAGGTATTCGATCAATCGACGGGTGTTTCCTGCTCTGTGGCGTACCCGCCGCTCTGCGCGGCTTGGGTTGTGCCGGTCCTTGGTCAGGTTGTAATACGTCGCGTTGTACTGCTTCTTACAGCTCTTGCAGTACGTCGTCCGGCCGTCCGGTCGCTGACGGTTCAACGCGAAATCCGTAAGCGGCTTCCTCTGCTGGCACTTCGAGCATCGCTTCTCCACGCCCTCGATCATTCACTAAGAGTCCGACAATAAGAGTCGCGCGGCGCTTGGCGGTGAGGGTCGGGATCGAACCGACACGGGCTTTCACCCCAACTGTTTTCGAGACAGCGGCCGTCGCCTGCCCTCGGCTGGCCTCACCATGAGTCGGGTACGGGCGATTCGAACGCCCATCCTCCGGCTCCCGAAGCCGGCGCTCCACCAAGTTGAGCTAGTACCCGTTCAGTCGGGACGGCCGGATTCGAACCGACGACACCTTGGCCCCCAGCCAAGTGCGCTACCAAACTGCGCCACGTCCCGTAAGAGCCCCCGACTGGATTCGAACCAGCGACCTCGACGTTCGTAGCGTCGCGCTCTGTCCAACTGAGCTACGGAGGCAAGACCTTCTGTTGCGTGCCGACGCCCGGATTTGAACCGGGGACCCCGGAGTTATCAGCTCCGTGCTCTACCCAGGCTGAGCTACGACGGCTTGGCGAAGGGTGAGAGATTCGAACTTCCGGCGGGTTTCCCCGCTCCGCGCTAGCAACGCGGCGCCATCGACCAGACTCGGCCAACCCTTCACGGTGATCGGTGCCCCGCCGGGCACCGACCGGTCTAACCCTTCACGCACACGACCTGCTTCAGGTGGGCGACCACCTCGACCAGGTCGGACTGCTGCTCCATCACAGCGGTGATGTCCTTGTACGCGCCCGGGATCTCGTCGACCACCCCGGCGTCCTTGCGGCACTCCACCCCGGCAGTCTGCGACGCCAGGTCATCGACCGTGAACGTCCGCTTCGCCTCGCCCCGGGACATCCGCCGGCCGGCGCCGTGGGACGCCGAGCAGTACGCGTCCGTGTTCCCCTTGCCTCGCACGATGTACGACCCGGTGCCCATCGACCCGGGGATGATGCCCAGGTCGCTGCGGCCGGCGCGGATCGCGCCCTTGCGGGTCACCAGCACCTCCACCCCGTCGTAGGTTTCCTCGGAGACGTAGTTGTGGTGCGCGGAGATGGGCTCCCCGTAGGTGACGTGCGGGAACTGGGCGCGGACCACGCCGCAGAGCAGGGCCAGCATGACCGCCCTGTTCCGGCGGGCGTACTCCTGCGCCCACCACAGGTCCCGCCGGTACGCGTCCATCTCCGGCGTGCCGGCGAGGAACACGGCCAGGTCCCGGTCCGGCAGTTCCGCGTTGTGCGACAGGGTGCGGGCGACCGCCATGTGCCGTTCGGCCAGCTCCTTGCCGATGTTGCGGGACCCGGAGTGCAGCATCAACCACACCTGCCCGGCGTCCGGGCCGCCCTGCTCGATGAACACCTCAATGAAGTGGTTACCGCCGCCGAGGGTGCCCATCTGGTTGTGGGCCCGACCTTCCAGCCTGCTCACCCCGTCGTGCAGGGTGTTGAAGCGGTTCCAGAAGTCGTCCCAGCCGGCCTGTTCCAGGCCGCGCACCCGGCGGGGGTTGACCACCGTGTCGCGCTGGTTGAACCCGACCGGGATGGTCGCTTCGATCGCGTTGCGGAGTCCGGCCAGGTCGTCCGGGAGGTCGGCGGCGGTGAGCGAGGTCCGGACCGCCGACATGCCGCAGCCGATGTCGACGCCGACAGCGGCCGGCGAGACGGCCTGCCGCATCGCGATCACCGAGCCGACGGTCGCGCCCTTGCCGTAGTGGACGTCCGGCATGACCGCGACACCCTGAACCCAGGGCAGCGCGCCGATGTTGCGGAGCTGCTGGGCGGCCAGCTGCTCGATGGTGTCCGGGTCGGTCCACACCCTGACGGGTGCCCGGGTTCCCGGGAGCATCGTGAAACTCATGATCGTCGCCTCCGTTGGTCGGCTGTTCTGCGATCGAGTTGGTTGCGCCAACGACGGGACTCGAACCCGCGGTCTCCACCGTGACAGGGTGGCGAGCACTCCTAGCTGCTCTGCGTCGGCATCGGGACCGGCCGGCGGCCGGCGGTTACTCATTTCTTACGGGCCAGTGGACGCGGAACTCGTCGTACTCAGGGCCAGGATTGCAACTGGTCTGACCGGCAACGCGAGCGTGCGGCACGAACCACATCCCGTCGATCGATGCGATCAGGAAGAAGTAGTCGACCTCGTCGCCGCTGTACGGGAGCTGTGCCCGTTCCAGCGCGGAGACGTAGGCGAAGACGGTGAGCGAGAATCGCGGCCGAGGCTCTAGGCCGCGGTCGCTGAGTTGCCGTGTCTGGGTGGTCTTCACCTGGACTTTCTTCATGCTCCCGTCGGGAAAGCCCGCAACGATGTCGTAGGGCGCCTGACCTGGCACCATCGCGACGGTGCAGCCGGCGAGCTGGAGCCACGCGGCGGCCAAGTTCTCGCCTGCGAACCTGACGCGGTCGAGCTGCGGCTGCATGTCTGCGGGCAGCGAACGCAGCGACGCCTGGGCCCGCCGGTCAAGGTGCCCGTATTCGAGGCTGAGGCGCATGGCCCGCCGTTTCGCCGATGTCGCGGGGCAGCCCAGTCGGAGAGCGACTTCATTCCACGACTGGGCTGCGGCTACAGCGTCCCGCAGCTCGTCGTCCGTCCACTTTCGAGCACCGGTGAAATGGGAGACGTCGAGGTTCAACCGCGCAGCTCGGAGCCGGGCCGCGTTGGTCCCGGTCATCTTGCTGCCAGTCTCCCGAAGCACCTGCCGCCATGAGCGGCAGCGGGCAACCACGGCGGCGAATTGCACGTCATCGACTATGTAGCTCGCTGGCATGTAGAGCATCCCACTGGCTGTAAGTGCTCTAGTCACGCTGCGCTACAACGTGGACCGACAGGGAGTCGAACCCCGCGGGGAGGGATTGCGAATCTCTCCTGCGCACCAGCGCTCAGCCCTTGCGTGCGCTCGGGGAGAGTCGAACTCCCACGCCTTTCGGCACACGGACCTGAGCCGTGCGTGTCTACCAAGTTCCACCACGAGCGCGTGATGTTGCGTGCCGACGAGGGGACTCGAACCCCGGACCTCTCCGTTATGAGCGGAGTGCTCTGACCACCTGAGCTACGTCGGCGAGAGAGCCAGCGACGGGAGTCGAACCCGCATCCTCGCCCTTACGAGGGGCGCGCTCTGCCATGGTGAGCTTCGCTGGCGTGGTCCCGATGGGTCTCTCGCGTGCCGGGGCGGCGCCGCCGTTTTCACCGACGGATCACCGTCAGGGGCGCTATCCCTGCCTTACGGGCGTCCCGGCCCGCGAGACACCCACCGGGTGTGTGGAGCCGGCGACCGGGATCGAACCGGCCCGCTCGCGCTTACAAGGCGCGTGCTCTGCCAACTGAGCTACGCCGGCCTGGTGCCCTCGGAGGGATTCGAACCCACACTGCGCGGCACCTCATGCCGCTGCCTCCTGCCGTTGGGCTACGAGGGCTTGGCGCGGGGAGCCGGGCGCTACTCCGGCGAACTCCCGACGGGCCGTAACCCGCCGGGTGCCCTGCTTCCGGGCCATCCCCTTGCGCTCCGAGAGGAGGATTCGAACCTCCGATCTTCCGAACCAGAATCGGACGTGCTGCCAGCTGCACCATCTCGGAATGAGGGCCGGCGGCCGGTAGCTGGTCGCGAGAACCAACCCTTCGCCCCGTCGGTCAGCACGGGGACCGGCTCGCCGGCCGAAAGTCAGCGCTGCGCGAGCGACGACCAGGCAGGCGCGACCGGCTGCCGCCGTAGCGGCATCCCAGCCGCGGCCGGGGTCCGATCACCCTTGCGCTGGTTGCAGGCGTAGCAGGCGCTGATCGTGTTGCGCCAGGTGTTCGCCCCACCCCGGGAGCGGGGCAGGATGTGGTCGACCGTCACGGCCGGACCCTCGCAGTAGCCGCACCGCCATTCGTCGCGGGCCAGGACGCCGCCCTTGGACCAGGCGGGGCCCTTCGTGTACCGCCACCGGGTGCCGACGTACCGGACGAGCCGGACCACCTTCGGCATGGGGAACACGCCGATGAGTTGGTCGGGTTCGGCTTCGTGGATCTCGGCGACCCGCCGGCAGAGCATCCGGATCGCGTGGGCGACCGTGACCCGGTGGAGCGGGCCGAGGTCGGCGTTGATGACGAGAATCGGCGTCCACTGGCACTTCAACGATAGGTGTCAACTCGGTGATGTCGCATTGTCTCTATGTAAGAGACATCGAGCGGCTACCGGGACTTGAACCCGGGACCTCGACGTTGGCAACGTCGCGCTCTACCAACTGAGCTACAACCGCGTGGAGCCCCCGGCCGGAGTCGAACCATCCACCAAGAGGAAGTCGAATTCCGGATTCGCAGATCCGAGACGACTTTCTCCGCTGGTCAAGTGCGAGCTCCGGGAGCAGGAATCGAACCTGCGTTCGTACCGGGATCCAAAGTCCCGTCGCCCTTGCCAGCAGAGCATCCCGGAACGGTTGAGCGGTCGGCGGGCAACGACCCCGCTTCTTCGGTTTGGAAGACCGACGTGTCCGCCAAGTTCACCACGACCGCATGGCATCCTGCGTGCGTAGGCCGTACGGGGCTCGAACCCGTAACCTCCTGGCTGAGAACCAGGTGAGCTGCCAGCTTGCTCCAACGGCCCATGAAGCGTGGAGAAGAAGGGATTCGAACCCTCGACCTCCGGTCTGCCGAACCGGCGCTCTCCCAACTGAGCTACAACCCCATCGTCCGGGACCGGGGTGTCGAACCCCGTGTCTCTCGCTCCCAAAGCGAGCGGGTCAGCCGTCTCCCTCGTCCCGGAGGTAGTGCCCCCGGCCGGCCCATACGGGCGCCGGCTGGGGCCTTACCAATGCCATCCACTGTGGAGTTGAGAATCTACAACGCCGCCGTCCGAAGCCGGGACGAAAAGCAGGGGCGGCAGGACTCGAACCTGCATCCGTCGGTTTTGGAGACCGGTGCTCCACCAGTTGAGCTACGCCCCTATGAAGTTGTTCCAGTAACGAGAAAGCCGCCCTATCCCTGTCAGGGTGGGCGGCTTCGCAGCTTGCGCTGGCGCTATTCGCGCCGCCACCCCGGCTTCCAGTTCCGCTCACTCGCGCACAGATCGTGGGCTCGTCCAATCGAGGGCAGCACGACACCGCCGCGCGGCATGAGCCGCGTGGTTTCGGTGTAGGCGTACTGCGACACGGGGAACTCCTCAGGTTGGTCGGGACGACCTTGCTCATTCAAGGTAGGCGCTGCGCCGATCGGATGGCAATGGATATTCCGAGCTACCTCCACGTAGCTCGTGGCCAGCTGTAGCGGGTGACTGGCGGTGGACAGCCGCTAGAGCACCTCGGCGGTATGCGTCGGGCTGGAACAGGATCCATCGTCCGCTGTCATGGATGTGGCTGAGGTCCTCGTCTCGGACCGCGGTGCGGCTGGGTGCCTATCCTGTTATGCGGTAACCGATGCCGGCCGCGCGGATCCGGTTGAGGTCGGCAGCGGTGATGCCCCGGCCGGTGAACCGTGCGACCGCGACCAGTCCCTTCTCACTGCGATCACCGAGCTCGGCGAAGTCGATCCCGGCGAGAGCTGCGGCAACCTCCGGCGGGTACTCGTCGCGCCCCCATGGCTCGAAGGCAGCGAGCAGTTGACCTGCCTCGGCGAAGGAGAGCCGGGTGACGGCGTTGACGTTCCAGAACATGCTGGCGGCCCGGCCACCGGCCGACGCGTTACGCAGCACTGCGGCGTCCGTGCCGCGGAAGCCGTTGTCCTCCACGACCAGGACCGCGTCACCGCCGTCCAGCACGGTGATCCAGGGGTCGATGGCACGACGCAGTGACAGGTCGCGCTGAATGTCATCGACCGATTCCGGCTGGTCCGGGTCGGCTCCGAACGCACGTAACGCCTGCTCGACCGTAGCGCCAGTGACGACGGTGACAGTCGCCGCCTGGGAGAGCGGGCTACGGCGAATCCATCGGTACGCGTGCTCGGGGGGCCGGGCCCGCTCGGGCTCGCCGCGCAGCCGGTGCCCAAGTTGGTCGGTGAGCTTGTAGGCGATTTCCGGTGCGGCGGGTGCGCCCCAGACGACGAGCTTGTAGCTCTCGAGATCGGCGTCGAGGTCGTCGCGCCCGCGGGCGTGTACCCGGGTCCGGTATTCGCCGGGCCACGGCGGGGTCTGCCGGCGTAGGCCGCGGCCGCCCGTGCCGTCCGGCGCCATCACTGATGCGCGCCCCTCGGCGGCACGCCAGCTCACTTCGACGATCTCCTCCCAGCCGGACTCCAGCTCGTCGGGGGCTTCCGCGAGCACGGCCAATTCAACGCGGACCGTGCCCACTGCGACGCCGGTGCGCACGACGATGCCGGCGTCGGTCACGGCGACCATCCCGTTGCCTGCGAAGTCCACCTGCTCGGGCAACTCGTGCTCGGCAAGGCCGAACCGGTGCTCGGCCACGGTCACCGTGCCGGACATATGGCGCGGCAGCAGGTACTCCGTGCGGATCTTGGCGAGCAACGCCGCCGCATATGCCGGAGGCATGAGTGCGTCCCGCAGCAGTAGCACCGCGGCGCCGACTCCCAGGCCGACGGTGGCGGCGGCACGATCCACGATCACGGGTGGCGCCGCCTGGTGGACCACGGCACCAGCAACCGCCACCGCCAAGCCGAGATGAGCTGCACCGTGCTCGGCCGCGATCGATGGCTCATCCGTCGCCGCCGGCGTGACTGCCAGCAGCGGCGCGATCACAGGGTGCGCCGCAAGCTCGCGCACCAACGCAACCGTACGGTCGGCCAGTCCGGGACGCAGTCGGTGCAGCAAAGCCGTCGCGGACGTCGCCTCGCTATCGTGACCACCCGCGGCCATCCACACATACTGGGCATCCGGCGGCCCGAGCAGACCCGCCACGAGGTCCGGCGCACAACTCCAGTCATGGCGGCCGACAACCAACTCGAGCGCGCCGAGCAGGCGCTCCACCGGCAGCGGCCCCAGCGCTCGCAACGCCGTCACGCACTCGGGCTCACCACCGGCCGAGTGGTCGAACCGGTGAGCACCCACCGAATGCGAATCCGCCTCCTCTGGCACGGCCAGGCGACCCAGCAGACGCGCGGGCATCGCAGGGATCCGTTCAATGAACGCCGGCATCGTCGCCGCGGCGAAGGCCGCCAGCCCCTCGCTTGCCTGAGCCGGTACGTCAGTCATCGTCCGCTCCCCGTCAGCGCGATCACCTGGGCCGCGACGATACCGGACGACGATCAGGCGGCTCGCAACAGCGAAACAGGACCAGACCGCCCTGGCTTAACGGGCCGTCATGTCCGCGCATGACCCTGAGACACGGCCGCAGCGAAGCCCGGATCGAGCGTCGCTCCTGCGCACCACCCGCCATACACACGGGTGGGATCGAGGTCTCATCTGACGGAACAAGCTACTGGTCCGGCGCGGCGAATCTGTGCGACCGACGTCGATGTGAGCAGACTTGTCAACGCGACAGTCGACGACCTGTGATCCCCTACCCGATTCCGGAGTCGGTCTTGCGGACCAGCATGTACCCGTATGAGGGCTCCGGTTCTTCCGGTGGCGTGCTGCCCTGAAAGATCAGTGCGAACCCGGCGGCGGTGAAGCGTTCCTCCATTTCTCGGGCAGAGAGCCAGTACCGGTCGAAGTCGATGCCGAAGCTCCCGACGCGGCTGCCGGGAGGGTTACGGTGCCCGGTGCCATCGCCGTGCTTGAATGCGGTCACCAGGTATCCGCCCGGCTCAACTACCCGGGCGAGTTCGGCGAAGGCCGGAACCCTGGCTTCTGGTGCCAGGTAGATCAGCGAGAACCAGCAGACCACCCCGGCCAGCGAGGCGTCCTCGAACGGCAGGTGACGCAGGTCGGCAACCTCGTATGTGAAGCCGGGGTTCTCCCGTCGTGCCACCTCGACCATCCTGGGCGAGAGATCCACGCCGCGCGGCGACAGGCCTCGGCTCGCAAGGTAGGGAAGAAGCCGTCCGGTGCCGCAGCCCACGTCCGCGATCTCCGCGCCGACCGCAAGGGTCATCTCGGCGAACAGGTCGAGCATCGCCCGCTCGACCGGCATGCTCTCGAGCACTCCGGACAGGTTCTTGGCGTACCACTCGGAGAGCACGTCATGGGCGTCTCGGAGTTCTTCCGTCCTGGCGTCCATCCCCGTTGGCCTTCCCGTCGAGACCCGTTGTGGCGGCGAATCTACCCCCGGCTGGGCGAGGCGCCTCCTATGGGGACGGCTTCAGCGTTCGCGTGCGCGGGCAGAGCGACCAGATGGCCCGTCTGCCACTGCCGTAGGTGGTCTACTCGTGTTGCCAACCGAGGAGAACTACGTGCCACCGCGCTACCGCTACGAGCAGATCGCCGACGACCTCGCCGAACGCATTGCGTCAGGCGAGTTCCAGCCCTGCTCCAAGCTACCCAGTCGGCGAGAGTTGATTGAGCACTGCGGGGTTACCGAGCCGGTGATCGACCGTGCCATGCAGGTACTACGGATCAAAGGGATGACCGAAATGCTTCCCGGCGTTGGCGTCTTCGTCGCCGAGTAGATCCCTCCGCAGAGCCAGCCTCCGCGCCCGCGACATCTCATTTACAAGCTCTGTGCCGCACGCGCACAGCCGGCGTGCGTTCATCGATCCCGACCCTGGTTGGCGAGGTGTCCGACCGGGCGACCGTGGGCGGCGGAGTGCGTCAACGGTGCGCGAGCCTCGGGTCGGCCGGCAGCCTGTGGGGCGGCGCGGCAACGCCTAGCGCGAGCGCCAGCATGAGACAGCCGCCGAGGAACGGCAGCGACATCACGGGCTGGCCGAGCCATTCCCACAGGGGATGCCAACGAAGGTGCGGCTCGCTCAGGTGATGCGACAGCATCAGCGACGTACTCAACAGGATCGGTGCCCACCACAGCAACATCGCGAAGCCGAACAGGAACTTCGCCGATCCTTGGGTCAGCGGATGGCGCCCCTCCGTACGTCGACTGGCCCAGCCGAACAGCCACCATCCGCTGAGCGTGCCCAGAATGAAGGCGACAACGCCGACGGGATAGGCGTTCCACGGGGTCGATCGGGTCATGGCCAAGCTCATCTTCGGCGTCGTGTTGTCGTCGTTGATGGTTACTTCGAGATTGTTGTCACCACGGTGCGCGTACACAGTGATGGTTGAGGGTATGGCCGCGGGGTCGCATCGCGGGTCGTCGGGAATGCAGGCGTACGCGTCGGAGTAGACCGGTTCGGTGTAGTCCCATCCGGAGCCCTGCAGCCGCTGTCGAAGCTCAGCGAGGACTCGCGGACGGCTGTCGGCCGGGAGTTGCTCGAAGGACGCGCCAAGACCGGCCAGCGAATATTCGCCGCCGCCACCCAACAGCAGGTCGGAAGCGGAGCTCCAACTCAGCGATCTGCCGTAGATGATGAAGACGGAGGGCGGGTCAACCGTGTCGATGTCGCTGACCCGCTTATCCGGATACAGCTGGCTAACTGCGACGGCAAGCTCGTTGTGGTCGAGCGGACGGGAGCCGAGCCAGGTGAGCCAGGTGCCGAAGGACGCGGCGAACAGACCGCAGGCCAACGTGAAGATCGATGCCCAGAGGACCACGGTACGGCTCGCGGGTCGGCCAAGGCGGGCGCGCAGACCGTGACGTACGAGATTTGCCGCCACACGCGCACCCCGGCTGGTGGATGCGGTGTCGTGGACCGTCTCGAGGATTTCGGCACCGCGCTTCCGACGGTAGTCGCGCGGGTAGGACAGCAGTAACCAGCGGTGCATGAGGTCTCCCAGGACGCGGCGTCAGTCCGGATCAGGCGAGATTGGGCCGCAGGATGCGCAGCCGGGATTCGGCGGCGGACGCCAGTTGGCGCAGCCGTTCCGTCTGGCGCGAGCTCGGCACGGCCATCGGCGCGCAGCCGATAGAGCCGGCGCAGCCGGCCGTCGACGACTTGCTCGTGGCTGAGCTCGACCATGCCCTGTGCCGTCAGTCGGTCCAAGGCGGCGTAGAGGGTTCCCGGCAGCAGGGTGACGCGGCCATCCGACAAGACGGCGACCTCCTGGATGATCCCGTAACCATGGCGCGGCTCGTCGGCCAACGCGGTCAGGATCAGAAAGGTGGCCTCGCGCATCTCAGTCACCGGGGCAACATATTGCTGATCAATCTATCGTCAATGCCTACGGGCCAGGACGGCACACTGGACACCCCGCTCGTCTAGCGGTAGGCATCGAGTACCGCGCGCAGGGGCTGGTACGAGTCGTCTGGGTAGTGGACGCCACGGATGCTGCGATGGATCGCCGAGGTCAACTCAGTGCGCGGCCCGATGCGCCGGGCTATGTGGGCCACGGCGAGCAGGTCAAGCCGGTCGCCGGTGACGTCCAGGTTCGCTCGCATAGGCAGCCAACGCGCCTGGTGGTTGCGGCAGATTGTCTCGCCGAGGTACCAGACAGCGCAGTTGAAGACCGGGTCGTCGTAGAGACTGCCGGTGCCGGCCTGGGGGGCGAGCGCCTCGCGCAGTACTTCCTCCAGGGCGCCGAGAGAGGCGGGCGTGAAGTCGAAGTCTGCGGGGCGTCCGGTGGCCTCGGCCCAGCGGGGGAAGACTTCTTCCTGCACGGCCAGCCATTCGGCAAGGCACTCACCAAGCGGCCCGGGGTCCAGCGGGCCCGGGGCGTCCGGGAGAGGGTGGCTTTCCGGGCTCTGCGAGGGCTGGTTCGGGCTCGCGTGAGCGCCCGATCGACAGCCGCCTGCCAGGGCGCATACTGATGCAGGAACGAGGACAAATGGCCGGTGTACTCCGGGCGGGCCGCAGAGACGACGGCCTCGGACGGGTTGCAGTAGGGAAAGTCGTCCTCGTACAGCTCTTCTTTCTCCTGAAGTTCTGCCAGCTCCCAGTGCTCCAGCACCTCTTTCGGGAGCCTGACGACGGGTTCGGTGCGTGCGTGGACACCGAGGCCGGGCTGCGGAGCGCACCGCCAAACGGCACCGTAGTTGCGTACGTGGACCTCACCTACATACCAGGCGGATACGGTCATGAACGCGTCGTCCCGGGCGGCCTGCGCGTCGTCGTAGGACGGGTAGCGGCGCTTGATCTCCTGTTCAAGGCGGTCGAGGGAGCCGGTGCTGAAGTCCCATCGTCCTTCGGTTTGTTCGACCCACCCGGAAAAGAGGGCTGCTTGAGTGTGGAGCCATCCGTTCAGGCGTGGGTTGTCGGCCCACTCCGGGTCGTCAATGTTGCTCATGGGCGGTGAGCCTAGGTGTTCTATGGACGTTGCTGACAGGGCTGGGATCTTGAAACAGGTGCGGACGTCCGGGGAGGTGGGGCCTGTCGAAGATTCCGTTTCACCCAGGAGGTCCTCGTGCGCCTGGCTAACTGCGTGGCCGATGCGGCCGCCGTTCGCCGCAGCGGCATCTACAGAGGAACTTGCGGCACCCAAGGTTCCCAAAG